>DAINRK010000043.1:0-15227 GCA_036741855.1 Anaerolineales bacterium | reverse complement strand
GCCTTCCTTTAGCGCGGCGATGGTGACGGCCGCCTGTCGATCTTTAAACGAAGAGGTGGGTCCTTGACGTTCATCTTTGATAAACAGGTTTGACAAGCCCAGCATCATTCCGAGATTTGCCGCTTGAATGAGAGGCGTACCACCTTCACCAAGTCTCAGGGTCGGGTTTGGATTGCGTATTGGCAATAATTCACTATAACGCCATAGATCGAACGGGCGCTTTTTTAGCTCGGATGGAAAAGTCTTCGCCACCTCCGCTAAATCGTATTCAGCTTCACGCCATTGACTGTTGCATTGGGGACAGTGCATGGAACTTGGATTGAACGGCGCGGCGTAACCACAATCCAAACACCGGATTACAAATGACATATGGGAATGTTCTCTTTTGTTAGTTTGATATCCTTGCTATGATGCAATCCCCTTTAAAGACAGGAGATCACTGACTTGCGTTCTATTGTACCTGCACTTATTTTGAATGCAAGGTAGGGTATTCCAAACCTCATGTTAATTGACGTTTGAGTAGAAAAAAGTATTTGAGTGTTCTTAAGATCCAATACGCTTTAGCGCACTTTCGATGCTCGCTATAAGTTCATCTTCATTCAGTGAGCCTTTCATGAAAAGGCGCTGTCCATAATCATTTAATTGCTGCTGTTGTTCATCGGTTAATCCTCCGCCACTTATCACCAGCACGGGTATTTGGCGGAGTTTAGGATTCAAACGCAAATTTTCAAGGATTGTGAAACCATCCATATCGGGCATGAAGATATCGAGAATAATCGCGTGTGGTGCCTTTTCGTTAATTGCTTCCCAGCCTCTACGCCCACCCTCAACGAGGATTGGTTTATATTGACTATTTTCGGTTAACATTTTTCCAATTAGTCGCAAGTCATTAGGATCATCATCGATTACCAATACGTCGTGAATTTCACCGTTCTTATTCAAGCGATCAAGCGCATGGACGAGATCCTCTTCGAGAATTGGCTTGACCAGATAATCTGCAGCGCCAAGACTGAATCCCATATCTGCCTTTTCGGTAATGGAACAGATAATGACAGGATAATCTCGCGTCGCAGGATCAGATTTGAGTGAGGTAAGAACAGTCCATCCATCCAGGCCGGGCATCATGATATCAAGCGTCACCGCAAAGGGTTTGAGTTCCAGAATGCGCTCCTTAGCCTGTGACGGATCGGTAAGCGGTACAACATGATAACCTTGCGGATAGAGATAACGTTCATACAGACCAATGACCTGTGGATCGTCATCAATTGCCAGAACAACCTTTTTACCTTCGGGAATTACTTCGATCGGTTGATGATAAAGCGGCAAAGTAAACCAGAAAGTTGACCCCTTTCCAATTTCGCTATGGATGCCTATTTTACCGCCATGCAATTGCACAAGATTTGCACAAATAGAGAGTCCTAATCCTGATCCGCCGCTCTTACGAGTGGCCGAACCGTCCACCTGTGAGAAGGCTTTGAACAACTTCTCTTGATCCTCCGCTGAAATGCCTGGTCCTGTATCTATAACATTGATCAGGGCTTCCATTTTGCCTGTTGGACCTTTTTGTACAACAGTGTGAACTGTAATAGAGCCTTCATCTGTGAACTTTGATGCATTGGAAATCAGATTCAGCAACACCTGGCGAACACGCATCGTATCACCGCGTACAGTGGGCATATCTGCGGGTATACGTTGAAGCAATTGAATGGGCTTTTCTTTTACAAGTCCCTTGGCAGTGGACATAACACTTGTTGTCATTTCAGCGAGATGGACCTCTTCAAAGTTTAGTTCCATTTTGCCTGCTTCAATGCGTGCGAGGTCGAGCACATCATTGATCAATCCTAAGAGGTGCTGTCCAGAGTTGTATATTGCAGTCAGGTCTTGTTGTTGCATTTCAGTTACTGGTCCGTCGATGCCCTTGAGAATCACGCGAGAGAAACCGATGATGGAATTCAAAGGCGTTCTTAGCTCATGGCTCATGTTTGCAAGGAATTGGCTCTTCAACTGGTCCACTTCGCGCAGGTCTTTAATCAACTGTTGTGAAAGTTCATAGGAACGCGCATTATCAATCGCGACCGCTACTTGGTCACCAAGAGATTGAAGAACCGAAATATCGTCTTTTGTAAATGCATCTTTTTGTGTGGACTGAATGTCAATGACACCCACAATACGGGTCCCAATTCGAAGCGGTATTGCCGCTTCGGAGCGTGTATCGAGCAGGAAAGGGTTGGGTCGATGAAGTGGCTCATGCTCTACATCGTTCACGACCATGGGTTCACCGCTTTCTGCGGCCTTACCCACAATGGAATTTGATCCAACTGCCAGAGAATGCCTTTGGTCCTTCATTTTCTCGCCTGCTTCTCCGGTAGCTTCACGGAGAATTGCATTGAAGCCAGTCTCTTCGATGATAAAGATGGATGAATGATAAAAGCCAAATCGTTCACTGATCAGACTGACGGTTCGCGAAAATATCGTATTTAGATCAAGCGTAGACGTGACGAGGCGACCGATTTCGGAGGATACGGCCAGATACGTATTGCGGCGCTGCAATGCTTCTTCTGAAAGTTTTCGTTCAGAGATATCACGTGCGACCCAAAACACCTGATTTTCTGCAAGTTTTGATACGTTAGCATCAAACCAGTACATTCCGCCACCCAGCGTAAGAGGGTATTCGATGCTGACGTTTTCTTCGCCCGCCAGAACCTTATGTATAGTTTCCATAAATGGTTCGTGCAGTTCCTTCGGAAGAATCTCGTGGATTAATTTCCCAATCATATCCTGTGGTGGACGGAAAAGAAGTGCAGGATTAGTTGGTGCGATACGTACATATCGTCCATCCTTATCATAAACAATGATGACATCCTCCATGGCCGAAAACAAAGCACGTAATTCAGCTTCTGAACGTTCTTGGGCCTGCTGGCGTTCGGTGGTTTCCTGAAACAGGCGTGCATTTTCAATTGCAATCGCAGTCTGCAACGAAAGGCTGGTAAGAAAATCCAATTCTGTTTGTGAGAATTCGTGTCCTTCTCCATTCCGCCATACAGCCAACAGGCCCGTAACCCGGTTGGCCGATAGAACAGGAACGCCCATTAAATGTTCGAATAGATCCACCCTGTCTGTCCCACTAATCGTGATGGCATCTGGCATCGTATCAACGTTATTCATAATCATGCCAGCATGTTGAAGGACCACTTTTCCGAGTACTCCTTCGCCTCGATTCACGAAGTCATTTTTTATAGGCAGTGCATCCAGACCCACTGCAGCAACGGCCTGCCACCTTTCACCGCGCTCAATTGGCAGATAAGCTGCAGCCGAGGTTGCCTGCAATAATTCGAGCGCATAGGAAGAAATTCTCTCAAGCACGACCTCAAGCTCGAGAGTGGCAGAAATTTCACGCCCCACCTCTGCCAGAGCAGCAGTCTCCTGCGCGCGGCGTTGTGCTTCCTGAAAGAGGCGCGCATTTTCTGCGGCGATAGCGGCTTGGCTCGCGATTGTGGAAAGGATATCGCGATCGTGCTCATCGTACAGATGCGGTGTGTCAACACTTTGAACTGCAATGACACCAAGAATACGATCACCAATCAACATCGGAACGCCCAACCAACATTGCGAAGGTGTGTCGTCTTCATTGAGTGGAACGAAGTTAATTCCAAGCGCCTTCATATGACCTAAAACATTTTCGGGCGCAAAAACGATCTTTTTATTTCTGATGATGTGATCAGTAAAGCCACGACCGGTTACTTTGCTGGGCTTTAGATCTAGAAGTTGCCCTTCTTCAAAAGCAAGTGGATATGATTTCTCGTCGTTCTTTTCATCATACAGAGCTATATAGAAGTTCTTCGTATTCATCAGCCGCGAGGTATATTTGTGAATTACATCGGCGATACCCTTTGGGTCCAGTTTTGTAGAAAGTTCGTTTCCCAGTTCATTGAGAACTGCTAATTCTTCGGCGCGGCGTTGTGTTTCTTGAAATAAATGGGCATTTTCGAGCGCCAGAGAAAGTTGATCTGCCACCTGTTTTACAAGCAGCTGTTCATCCTGACTCCAGTGGCGCTGCTCGGTTTCATCCATCACCTGTAGAGTGGCCCAGGAATTTTGTCCCGCCTGGAACGCCAGAGTCATTACAGATTCTGTTTGAGCAACACGACTAACCATCTCCGCTGACTGCCTGACCGGTTCGCTTTGCCCGGGGGCCGCAAGCTGCGGAATTTTTTCAACTGGGGCGCGTTTGGAGGAAGCAGGTCTTGTTTCTGCAAAAGCCTGTTCGGGTTTGACATCTTCAAATAAATTCTTAAGACGTTTGTCGATTGGCTTCTTCTTTGGCATATTCAATCAGCTCCTGCGCAAGGACGCGATATTGTTGCGAACCGCGGCTGGTCGGCCTGTATTGTGTGATGGGCACACCTGCAATTGGGCTCTCTCGAAGTTTTGTATCAATTTCTATAACTGTCGTGAAAACACCTTGCCCAAATGTTGCCTGCAATTGCTCGAAGATATTGCGATGTGTCCGGTTCCGCCGATCCAATAAAGTGACAAGTATTCGATAGGCTAGATTCGGATTGCTTTCCTGACGTACTCGGCGAATGGAACCCATCATATTTCTTAATGCATATGCAGAAAAATACTCCGCCTGAGTGGGGATAATCAACAGGTCCGCGGCAGAAAGAGCGTTGAGTGTAATTGCGCCGAGGGCAGGAGGGCAATCCAGAAGTATGTAATCGTATGGAAGGGGAGCAGCTTGAAGAGCATTATGAAGCGTTGATAGATAATGGCTCCGCATTGGTAAAAACTGTTCCGCACTTTCGATCCGAGTGTTGGAGGGTACAAGATCCAAATTTGGCACGTCAGATTTGCAAATAGCAGCCTTCATAGCTGCATTTTCGATAAGCACATTTGCTGAGGTGAATTCGGCATCTCCGTTTTCAAGCCCAAGTGCCAGGCTTAAGTTTGCCTGTGGATCAAGATCAATTAACAGAACATGATGATTTAATTCTGCAAGGGCCGCCCCCAGGGATAATGTGGAGGTGGTTTTTGCGACTCCACCTTTTTCATTTGACATAGCAATGGTAAAAGCCATAATTCCTCGCTCTCAAATTTGCGGATTATTCCGAACCTTTAATATTCTGCGGAACGACTTCAACGCGGCTGGCGCCCAACACCTTGCGTAGTTCTTCCATGGCAGTCTGTATCATTGCCTGTGGATCATTTACACTACGAATCTTGCCAGTGATATCAGATACGAGTCGTTCTCGTTCAGCACGGCGCGTGGTTTCTTCAAAGAGTCGTGCATTTTCTGCGGAGAGTGCGACGCGTTCTGCTACAGCTTTGATAATATCAATCTGATCTTGACTCAGATGGCCAGAGGGGGATTGGACAAGCAATTTGCCAATTGTCTCGCCCCGCAACTCGATCGGGACTATGACCTGGCCTGTTTCCGTTTGCTTGCCATTGTCTTGCCCATTGCCCGGCCCCGATAATTCAATCGGCTTTTCAAGCGGCGAGGCACCAGCGAGATTGTATCGATATCCAAGAAGGTTCTGTTCGGTGGGGAGTCGTCCCCAAGCTTCACGTGTGAATTGGCGGCTGACTGTCTCCGCTTTCGCCAGGGCATTGCGAGTTTCGTCAAAGAGACGTGCATTTTCAATTGCCAGGCTCACCTGGCTGGCCAGCAACCCCAGCATTTGAATGTCATCCTCAGTAAATGTATCTGTTTCGGTACTTTGCACATCCAAGGCACCGATGATGCGGTCGCCGCTCTTTAGAGGAAGAGCCATTTCCGAGTGTGTATCCGGTAGTTCAGGATTATTGAAATATACCGCGTCTGCGCCGACGTCCATGGCAACCCGCGGCTCGCCGGTAAAGGTAACCTTGCCTACAATTCCCTGTTCTCCTACACGTAAGCGGTGTTTGCGGTCGAGCATCTTCCTACCACCTTCACTATTTGTGGCGCTTAATACGGCATATTCATTGACTTCATCGAGGAGAAATATACCTACATGATAGTAGCCAAATTTTTCACTGATCACGGTTGCGATCTGCGGCAGGAGTTCCTGAAGATCGCGTATAGAAGTAATGGATTGTGTAACTTGTGCCAATGCTTCAAATTGACTGGCCCTGCGCTGGATCTTAACGTTGACTATTTCCAACTCTTCTGTTCTGTTTGCCAGTTCTTCCGTTCGTTGTGTCACCCGCTCTTCCAAATCCGCCTGTAGCGCGCGCAATTCCTGATTACTCGCGTCTAGGTCTTGCGAAGCTGAGCGCGATTCAATGATCGCATGGCGCAGGCTTGCGGATCCTAATGCTAAGGCTGTGGTTCCCAAAACCAAATTAATCGCAACAGTAACATAGGCATTCATCGGTTCGGTGGAATGTGGTATTTGAGGTTGCAGCCAGCCAAAAGAACGACCTATAGCAATTAGCAAATAACCAGATAAAAATACGATAACCAATACGGTCAATGAGCGCGGTCCTAGAAAGAGGGCTGCGGTGGCAATAGCAATGAATGAACTCATAACAGTTGCACTCACAAGCTCAGCTTCCAGAAAGCTGACGATGAGCAGTAAGATTGTAATAAACGCGATCAGACCAATACTGGCGGCCTGAACATAACCGCGTTTCATCAAGACGTAGAAAAGTAATAAAACAGGCAAGCCGGAGAAAAATTGTACTGCGAAGATTAGGCGATCGGTTGCAGGAGAGAGCGCGACGCTTATCGGACCAATGAAAAGTATTGTGCCAATCAAGAATAGCAAGACGGCGTTGAGAAGGGCAGCGACGCGTGTTTTCTCATCGTCATTTTTGAATATGGGAGGTCTAAAAAATTTCTTTAACATGAAATGTTCTACTTTCCGTTATTCTCAAACTGGATGACAACCTCAGAACCCGGGAGCGCGCGCCCCAGTTCCTCCACGGCAGTTTGCAATACGCTGCGCATATTAATGGATGCGCCAATTTTTGCAGTTACATCGCCAATTTTTTGCTCCTTCGCGGCACGGCGTTGTGACTCTTGCAGGAGACGGGCATTATCAAGCGCAAGGGCAAGACGATCTGCGATGGCTTGCATTAGGTTAATTTCGTCCTGATTCCACGCTCGATTCTTTGTAGGTGCTTTTACATGCAACACGCCAATGATCTGGCCACGCAGCTTGACAGGAATAACGATTGTTGATTCAGATTTAGCATCTTCTGCGTTGCTAATATGAATATCACCTTTTTCCATGGCCTGCTGGATTGCATTCGACTGTATCGGTCGGTCAAGTGCTTTACCGCCTATCGATAACTGATGATAGCCAAGTTTGGTCTCTTTTTTCACGAATGCATCCCATTCCTGTGCCTGATATTGGCGATATAGAGATTGCAATTCGTTCAATGCCTGCTGAGATTGCTCAAAGAGGCGCGCATTATCAATAGTGATGGCGACATGATCCGCGAGGATACCCAACGTGTTGGCATCAGACTCTGTAAACGCACCAGGTTTTAGACTTTGTACATCGAGAACACCTACGGTTTGACCGCGCAAATTGAGGGGCAAGGCCATTTCGGAACGGGTGTTGGGGAGGTCTGGGTTGTCGAAGTAAACCGCGTCAGACCCAACGTCGAGAGCGATGCGGGGATTGCCCGTCTGAGCAACATTACCAACGATGCCGGTTTGACCAACCTCAAGCTTATGGCCACGTTGGAGCATCCGCTGGCCACCTTCACTGTTTGCGGCTTGTAAGACCGCGAATCGTCGGGCATTATCAAGTAGGAAGATACCAATGTGATAGAAATCAAATCTTTCGCTAACCAAACGTGCGATCAGTGCAAGGAGAGTTTCCAGCCGTTGTTCAGTGGAAATAATGCGGGAGATTTCACTGATTGCCTGTAATTCCTGGGCGCGCTTCTCGCTTTGCTCACGCGCAGCTTCAACCTCTGCTGTGCGCTCAGCCACGCGCTGCTCAAGTCCAGCCAATAGCTTTCCTAATTGGTTGTTCATCTCATTAAATGTGCCTGCTAGAGTTCCAATTTCATCCTCAGTCTGGATAATTGCACGAGCAGATAGATCTCCAGCCGAAATCCGGCTAGCTGTTTGAGTAAGATTTACAACTGGCGCTGCAATCCTTTGTGCAGCAAGAACGCCCAGAAGAATAGCACCTAGCAACACTGCCAGAGCAATCAGTGTTGTTGTGCGTATCTGATTTTCAATTGGGCGCAATGCTTCATCCAGGTTTTGATGTGCAATTACACTCCAGCCCAACTGAGTAATTGCATTTCCATCAGGATTGTTGCGAGAGGGCTGAACGTGCACCTCGCTAACAAGATTTGGTGCGCCATTGTAGGGAATTTTTGCATAAGGCCCGATGATGGCCATTAAGGCAGATCTTTCATCCTGCGTTAGCAATTCAGTTCCGAGTAAATCCGCCTTGTTGACTCTTAAGTCAATCCGTCCGGTCTCGCCAAAACTTTCTCCTTCCAGTAATCTTACTACTGTGTTTACCTCGAGGGTACTTCGCAGAATGCCGGCTAATTCATTTTCACTAAATAGCGGAATGGCTACGATCAGTGCAAAGGTTTGGCTGCTTGAGTCGAATTCAGGTTGACCGATGAAAGCGCCACCCTCTCCATTATTGTATGCAGCCTGCCACCAGTCTTCATCTGCCTGATAATAATCCGATGTTCTGTTCGTTGCTGCAATAGTTGCTCCATAACGGTCGGTGACAAAAAGCTCAACATGCTCAGGAGAAATTTCTCGAAATTCTCGGAGTTCATCTGCTAGGGTACTATCAATAACATTTCGGACAAGCGGGCTCTCATCTGGAGCGCTTCTCCATGCTGTATCAAGCACATTCATGCTAGAAAGGATTTCAGCTTGAGAACCAGTATAGGAATTGCTAACCTCGTTTGCCGTCTCCTCAAATTGTGTGCCAACCGTATGCAGGAGGCGTAACTGTGATTCCAGGTTGGTGCTTAGGCCCGTCGAGACCCTCACAGCCAACCTGTTCATGTTCAGACCAACTTGTCGTTCAAGTTCAGCCCGCGTGGTGAAATTTATACTGGTGGCAATGGCTGTGACGGCCAGGATGGCAACAAGAACAAAAAAGAAAATAAGTTTTGCGCGTAGAGGAAAAAACCCGAGCTGTCGAAATATCGCGAAAATAAGGATGGCAGCCACGATTATGGCTAAAACCGGGGTCACAATTGGTGGCGCTGGGGCACCAAAGTCATTGGGCAAAAATAAGTCCGCTACGATGATATAGAGCCCAATTGCGATAGCAGCTATGTTAACGCGAGCAACCCACTGAGAAGGCAAAGTTGCTGTGGCGGCACCAATTAGCAGACCAATTGTGATAATCGCAACCGAGACGCCCTGTCCAGACGCAATTACCGGTGTTGCCAGTGAAATAAAAAGTAAAGTGCCAATCAAGACTAAGCTGCCCAACTTGACACTGTTGCCATAAGCTATGTACGCACTGGCAAAAGCCAGAATCGCTGCGATGGCTGCCACAGCCCAGGTCCAATTAGTAATTCCATGTCGGAGAATCGTAGCAATCGCCACTAGTGATATTAGCGCGCCTGCTACCAGACCAATACGGATTGTGTTCGTTCTGCGCCGTACGTCCTGTGCAATGGATGCTGGTATAGGTTGAGTGGATGCGAAATTTGCCATAAGAAATTCTTGATCTTTACTCACTGTTATTGACTGGAAAGCTCCTCCAACGCCTCTGTCTGGATTTGTACGAGCACCTCTGAGCCACCAAGTATGCGGCTTAACTCCTCTGCGGCAGTTCGCAATATGGAATCAAACTGCGTCGAAGAGCTGATCTTGCCTGATATTTCTGATGTTGCACGTTCAATCTGTGCACGTCTTTGAGTGATTTGCAGGAGAAGAGACGTTTCCAGCGCCAGGGACAAGCGCTCTGCCACAGCGCGGGTAATGTCTACTTCGTCGGGGTCCCACATATGTTCCTCAGTGGTGCGGATATCGATGACACCGATGACTTCATCGCGGAGTCGAATTGGAATGGCAAGTGTGGCAGTTTTTCCGCTTTCAACAATACTTTCATTGCTTAACATAACTTTGTCGATTTGTGTGGATGTAATGGGTCTGTTTAATGGTTTCAAGGTGTTTTCAGACATCAGATAACCAATGTATTCTTCTCTTGATTGCAGAATGCGCCAAGAATCGCGCACATATGCACCTGAAGTCTTTTGTGCTTCCTCAAGCAGCTGCTGGGTTGTTTCATAAGAATGCCCATTTTGAATAGCAATCGCGACCTGGTCTGCAAGTGTAGAGAGCACCTCGGTGTCTTCTTCTAGAAAGACATTCTGTTCTGTGCTTTGAACATCCAGTACGCCAATAACCTCATTGCCAACGCGCAGTGGGAGTGCTAGTTCAGAGCGAGTATTAGGAAGGTCAGGATTACTGAAATAAACTGCATCCGCCCCAACGTCCAGCGCGACGCGAAATGCACCCGTTGCAGCAACAAAACCGACTATACCGGTCTGTCCTATGCCAAGTTTATGACCACGCTTCAACATTCGCTGGCCACCGTCACTATTGGCAGCTCTTAACACAGCAAATTCGCGGTTCTCATCCCACATGAATATTCCTACGTGATAGAAACCGAACTGCTGACTAATGACCTGGGTAATTCGTGGTAGGAGCGTATCGAGGTCTTGTACGGTCGCGATAACTCGTGCAACTTGCGCAATCGCTTCGAATTGCTTTGCCCGGCGCTCATTGCGTCGATTGGTTGTGACGAGCTCCGCTGTACTATCTGCAATGCGATCCTCAAGGGACAAGTTTAATCTGTGCAGATTCTCGTTACTGATATGCAGCTTTTTTTCGCTTTCCTTCGCCCGGGTGATGGCATTCTGCAGGTTTGTGGTACTGAAATAGATTAATGTTGAAATGATCAATAAGATGAATGTCAGGTCACGGGCAAAGGTAAGGGGTGTAGAAACAGTGGGGCTAATCAAATGATATGCCTCAAGGCCAGCTAGTAACCATGCAGCAAAAATGCTGGCAAGAATGGTTACTCCTCCGGCCCACCACCCAATTAAGATACTGGCGAAGAGCGCTGTGGCGATAAATCCAATGATGATTACATCGCGTATACCATCTGCCGTATATGCCTGAAAGAATATCCCAACCCAGGTCAGTATAACTAGCGTCACTGCACTGAGATTGAGCAATCTCTTTCTGAGTAGAACAATTGTTAGTGCAAATACGATTACAAGCCCTATCAAGACATACACTGTATAATCTGTAAAACCTGTAATCGCGACAATAAAAGTAACAATTGTAACTAAGGTCATGGCTATCCACGCGAATCCATTTATGAATTTTGCGCGGAAGTCCTGTTCCAGATCATCAAAACGAGGTGGACTCAACAATCTCTTAATCATAGAGCTTCACCCTCTTTCCTGAATTGGATCGAGATATTAGCTTTGGGAAGTGTACGACCCAATTCCAGGGCAGCCGTTTTGAGCAACTGATCGATATCACTCTGTGCGCTGATCTTTGCAGAAATTTCACCGATGGTGCGTTCTTTGGCCGCTCGCTTTTGACTCTCTGCCAGCAGACGAGCGTTTTCCAACGAAATTGCAGCGCGTTCAATGATCGCGGTTACGATATCCAGCTCATCTTGATCCCATTCGCGATTACCCGGTGCTCGCACATTGACTGTGCCAATTATTTCATCTCGCAATTTGACAGGCAGAACCAGCGAAGCTTCTTGCGACTCGACCTGAATCTGATCCCGTGTTGATCGTCCTTCATCCTTGTTCTCCCCATTCTTTGAATATATGAGAGTGGCTCTGGCACCTGTATGGCGGATGCCTGCAAGGTTTCGGCTTTTGGTATATTGCTGCCAGCCCTGCTGGACAAATTGCCGCGAGAGCATTTCAGATTCTCCCAGTGCCCGACGAGTCTCCTCATATTGTCTTGAATTCTGAATTGCGATGCCTACCTGCTCAGATAAGATGGATAGAATGCTGACATCTTCTTCTGCAAAAGCGTTTGGTTCTTTACTTTGAACATCCAGAGCACCGATGACTTGTCCACCTACCTTAAAGGGAAGGGCTATTTCGGAACGGGTATGGGGCAAATCAGGGTTGTTAAAGAAAACCATATCTGCACCCGTATCGAGTGCCACACGCGGATTGCCTGTGGATGTGACATAGCCTACAATGCCCACTTCACCCACCTTAAGTCTATGATTACGGGCTAACATCCTTTGTCCGCCTTCACTGTTCGCAGCGCTCAATACTGCATATTCGCCTTTCGAGTCGATAAGGAAGATACCAACATGATAGAAACCAAACAGGCGGCTGATCACGGATGTAATCTGGGGCAAAAGAGTGTTCAGGTCTTGTGTAGAACTGATCGTGCGGGAGACCTGTGCTATGGCTTCGAATTGGGCAGCACGCCGTTCGTTCTTTGCATTTGCAAATCCCAATTCTCCGGTGCGTTCAGCTACACGTTGTTCCAGGTTCTTAGTTAATTCTGAAAGCTCAAGATTGGTGGACTCCAAAGCTCTTTGGCTTTCTCGCAGTTTTTCAACAGCAGATTGGGTGCCAGTTGTTGCCTGGCGAAAAAGAATTGCTATTAATAGATAACCCATTCCAATGGTCAGTATCTCCTGCACAATTGATGAAGGTGGGATGGTTTCAACGATCAAGCCCATATTTCCCAATGTTGACATGACGATCCGCATGATTACGAGTGCGATTGATGCAAGGATTGGAGCATTCCCCCCCAGCAATAACCCACTTATCAGAATAACCATTGAAGTAAGAAGAATTAATTCGGGACGTGCAATGCCTCCGATCAGTGTATCTACATAAGCAAAAATAACTAGGAGAAATAAGATGTACAGAATGCTGGCCAAACGTACCCTTCCAGCCCGGTTAGCTGCCATAAGACCAAGAACGCCCGCTTCAAAAATGGCGCTCATTGGAAGGAGAACTAAATCCTTCGGATTTAACAAAATAACTGCAAGGGATAAAACAGGCAGGATAAAACTTATGATCAGAATCTGATGCAGGGTCCGAGCGACGCGGGTCTTCTCGTCGTTTTTTGGAAAAACTGGTGGTCTAAAGAGATTTATGAACGATTTCCACATATCAAAGCCTTTTGCTATTCGGGGCCCTGCTTATTACTCTCAAATTGGATTACGATTTCTGATCCGCTGAGCACCCGCTCCAATTCCTCGGCAGTTGCATGAAGGATGTTTTCGATATTCAGCGCAGAGCTAATTCGCGCAGTTGCTTCCGAGATGGTCTGCTCTTTGGCCGCTCGCCGTCGTGCATCCTGGAATAGACGAGCGTTTTCCATCGCGACGGCTGCTCTTTCAGCTACGGCGGCTACCAAACCGACTTCATCCTTTTGCCACTCTTTGAATGGATCATTGGATTCGATATGAAGCACACCGATGACTTCGCCTCGCAACTTGACGGGAACAGCCACGGCTGAACGTTTCTCTTCCGATCCGTTAGGTTGATCTGTCACAATTTCACCATTCTGAACTGCTGCGATAACTTCAGGACCTTGAATTGCACTCTCCAGCATTTCGACTCGCCCGGTTCGGTAGCGGAAACCAGGCTGTTGGATGTTGGATACTGTACGGCTCCACTCCGTCCTGGAGAATTCGTTATAGACTTCCTGCACCTGTGCAAGTGCCGTGCGAGTTTCTATGAGAAGTCGAGCGTTTTCCAGTGCAATTGATACCTGATTCGCCAGAGCGGTCAAAACTTGCAGATCCTCATTTGTGAAAGCGCCTGCCTCTGTGCTTTGAACATCAAGCACGCCAATCGTTTCACTTCTGGCCTTTAAGGGTAAGGCAACTTCGGAGCGCGTATTTGGAAGGTCAGGATTGTCAAAATAAACGGCATCAGCCCCAACGTCCAGCGCGATGCGCGGTTGACCTGTTTGAGCAGTAAAACCCACAACGCCTGTTCCTAATCTCAGTCGATGTCTGCGCGCAAGCATTCGTTGTCCACCTTCACTGTTTGCAGCTTGAAGCAGTGCATAATTGCGATCCTCATCCACGAGGAAGATTCCCACATGATAGAAGCCAAAACGTTCACTGATGAGGCTTGTGACTGTAGGGAAGATATCGTTAAGATCATTGACCAAAGCGATGG
This sequence comes from Anaerolineales bacterium, assembly GCA_036741855.1. GTDB lineage: Bacteria > Chloroflexota > Anaerolineae > Anaerolineales > Villigracilaceae > Defluviilinea. Next base: position 1,100 of record DAINRK010000043.1, on the reverse strand, counting down.
CTTCTGCGAGCTCGGTGATTGTCTGCAATTGTGTGGCCCGGCGTGACGTTTGTTGGTTTGCTGCTGCCAGCTCAGTTGTTCGTTCTTCAACACGTTGTTCGAGGTTTACTTTGATTTCTTCAAGCTCACTAGTGACGTTCTGCGCTTCTTTCAGGCGATCTCTTTCCACCCAGTTCCGGAAGATATTAGCACCAATAAGAATGATGCCAATGGACAGGAATACACCGGCAACTCTGAAAAAGCCATCCTCCGCGGTGATGGGTGTCTGTGAGTAGGAACGCGCGGTAAATGTCGCAATCGTCGAAAGCAAGACCAAAAGGGAAAAGCTTCTCAAGGAAAGTAAGATGCTTGCTATGATCAACGATACGTGGGCAATGCTTGTGATCGCTGAATCAAAACTGCTTGCAGTTCCAAAATATAGGGAGAAAAATGCAAGAGACGTAATTCCGTACGAAAAAAAGTAAGATCCTATACTATAAAAACGACCGCGACTCAAAACATAAGTAATCAGTGTAGTCATATATAATGCGACAAACGTACCAATGGCTGTTGGACCTGATAACAATGCCCAAGTTAATGAACCTACAAGGATCAGAGTGATGCTCGCAAGAAGTTGAGCGCGCCGCTGTTCACCGACTTCCTTGATCGATGGGTGGGGTTCGGTGAGAAAATTCCATATTGGAGCGATCAAAAGATCCCATAAGCTTAAGAGCGAGCTCCTACGCGGATTGATTTTTTTTGATGGTTTGCTTATCGTCATCTTATCACTCCGATTTCATCTCGGATTCAGAATTGCCGTTAGAATTCGAAACCTCTGTGGACGATCGGGCCAAGGGATCCACCAACTGAAACGAAACGGTTGATCCTTTCAGGGTTTGTCCCAATTCCTCCACGGTGTCGCGAAGGATCGAATCCAATTTGAACGATGTTCCAAGCTTTGCCGCTACATCCGAGAGGAAGGCTTCTCGCGTAGCGCGCTTTTGCGCATCTTCCAGCAAGCGTGCACCCTCCAGTGCAATCGCGACGCGCTCGGCAGTTGCCTCCAGAATGGCGAGTTCATCTTCCGTCCAATGGCGCGAGGGATTTGATGCCTTGAGTTC
>DAINRK010000042.1:0-15274 GCA_036741855.1 Anaerolineales bacterium | reverse complement strand
GCTCCCTTGGATCACTCGTGGCTTAAACCTGACCAGCCGCCGGTTCTGATCGCCGTTGGTCGGCTTCAGATGCAAAAGGACTTTCCAAGCTTGTTGCATGCCTTCGCTCAGGTGAGACAGCGGCGTCCAGTAAGACTCCTGATTCTCGGTGAAGGGAAGGAGCGCGAGCCGCTCGAAGAACTCATTCGAAAAATGGGTCTCGAAAATGACGTGAGCCTGCCAGGCTTCGTTGCGAATCCTTATGCATATATGGCGCGCGCCTCGCTCTTCGTTCTTTCCTCCAGATGGGAAGGGTTGCCTACAGTCTTAATAGAAGCGCTCTGTTGTGGCACTCCAGTAGTTTCCACAGATTGCCCGAGTGGCCCTCGCGAGATTTTAAAAGATGGACAATATGGTCAATTGGTGCCTGTGGGTGACGTGGATGCGCTGGCGCAGGCAATTGAATCTACTCTTGATAGCAAAGCATCAAGCCCGCCGCCAGAAAGTTGGCAACCTTATGACCTTGATAATGTGGTGAACCAATATGTCAAATTGCTCCTGGGCAGCTAGCGGGTTGAATCATCGTTATCAAAGATCACAGACAGAATTGGTATGAAATAAAATGTCCCAATCGAATCACCAGCTAAGAATTTTGCATATCATACTCGCATTGAAGCCAACTAATGGTCAATACAACGAGCATTGTTTGCCATTAATGAATGAGCGTGATATCAACATCTGCACTTACTTTAAGTCTGACATTACACCACCAGAACCAATCACCCTTTTCGACGGCGATAGTACTCTGCTGGGTTTCTTTCGCGCCCTGAGGACCGCTCTCGCAAAGAAGAAATACGATATTATTCATGTTCATACTCCTCATGCGGGCGTTTTGTTACTTGTAACCCTTTTTGCATTAGGTCTCTATAGAAAACTCATTCCAATTACTGTACATACAGTGCAGAACTCATATGAAAATTTCAAGTTTAGGAACAAGTTATTATTTATTCCAAGTTTTATTTTTTTCCGTCAGATGGTTTTTTGCGGTGAGGCGAGTTATGAAAGCTTCCCTCGATTTTTTAGATGGCTTGCCGGGAAACGAATGGCGGTTGTGCAAAACTGTGTAGATCTTGAGCGTATTGACCGAATAGCAAAAATTGGACCAGCCGGTCGTAACGAGCATTTCACAATCTCCGCGGTTGGGTTGATTGAGATTAAGAATCCATTTACCGTGCTAGATGCGTTTCATCAATCCAATAATTCTGACAGTAAATTGTTTTTCCTGGGCGAGGGGATATTACGACCTAGCTTAACTCAAAAGATCACATCATTGGGCCTGCAAGAACAGGCTAAATTGACCGGGATGATTCCCAGAGACAAAGTGTTTGAGTATTTTTCGAAATCGGATGTGTTCGTTTCTGCATCCAGAGGGGAAGGGCTTCCAGTGGCTGTTCTGGAAGCGATGGCATGTCATCGCCCAGTAATTCTTTCTGATATTCCACCTCACCGCGAAATTGTAAAAGATGTGGATTTTATCCCACTCATCCAACCAAATGACGCAGCAGGATTCGCTCGGGCAATCACGCAGTATCAGAAAATGACACCCGCAGAACTTATCGATATTGGCGAAAAGTGCCGGAGGATCGTTGAGGATCGATTCAGTTTACCTGCCATGCACGCGGGATATGCACGCATTTATTCTCAGATTACTGGCAATCATATCGAATCTCCGTGGACTCCGCGAAGTGATTTGAACCAGAAGTATGTTGCTTAGGGAAACGAGGTATTTTATTATGACCAAGCCAAATTTTATGATGATCGGAGTAGCCAAAGCAGGAACAACGTCCTTCTTCCGGTATCTCGATCAGCATCCTCAGGTTTTTGTGTGCGATATCAAGGCCACCAATTATTTTGGATATGAAGACGCGCGCGACTGGAAGTGGAATGAGGAAGGTGATGCTCCATTGCTACAGAATTTTCCCGTAAGATCGCTTACCGAATATGAGGCTATATTCAATAATGCTACCAACAAGATCGCGGTTGGCGAGGTTTCACCTCAGTATTTTCGATGCCCAAATGCGGCACAGCGAATCCACGAATATTCACCAAATGTCAAATTGGTGTTGAGCCTGAGAAACCCGGCAGACCGGGCCTTTTCTGGATTTATGATGCGGACGCGTCGGGGAGACGCAGTAAAAGGCTTTTATGAGGAATTAACCCCACAATCCAGTCACGTCAAGGAAGGCTTTTATTCCAATCGCTTGAAAAGATATTTGGATCTTTTTCCAAGAGAGCAAATCAAAATTTACATTTTTGAGGAATTTAAAAAGAATGCAGCTTGGACGATCTCAGATCTCTACGGTTTCCTGGGAGTGGACACGTCATTTGCACCCGATACATCCGTGAAATATAACCCCGGTGCAGTTCCAAAGTTCAGACTACTTAATAAATTGTTCTATCATCCAAAGTTGATCAACGTGACCAAATCCGTCGTACCGGAAGGCGTTCAGGTCATGCTCAAACAAGTTCGTGAATTGAACTTGGCTGCTACGCCAAAGATGCCGGCCGACCTGCGTACTAAATTACTTGAAATATATCGTGAAGATATTCTCAGGCTCGAGGAATTATTGGGACGAGACCTTTCCATTTGGCTGAATGGTGCCTAGCAACATTAAGTAAACGATAAATTCGCTTGAAAGAATTACATTACAACTCTTATAGAAATAAGATTCTTTCAAGGAGGAAGTTCTATGACGTTACCCACATTTTTAGGTATCGGAGTACAGCGAGGCGGCTCTACATGGTTGCACACATTGCTTGCCAGCCACCCTGATGTATATATGCCAACTATTCGCAAGGAAATCCGCTTTTTTGATCGGTATTATGGAAATGGACTTAAATGGTATGAAAGTTTTTTTTGTCCACCAGAAGATGCCAATAAATATAAAGCGATCGGCGAGATTTCACCAGAATACTATGAATGCCAGGACTGTCCTGAGAGAATTTTTAATACAGTTCCTCATATCAAGATGATCATGATGTTGCGTCATCCAATAAGTCGGGCCTATTCCCAGTACGGTTTTAACGTACAGAGAAGAAATTACAGAGGTGCGTTTGAGGACTTTCTAGCTACCCGACCGAAGGCCCTGGAAAAAGGATTTTACAGCCGCTATCTAAAGGAATACCTGCGTTACTTTGACCGGAAGCAATTCCTGCCTCTGGTATTTGAAGATGTTTTTACTGATATCGCAAAAACCAAAACTAAGGTGGCTGATTTTCTGGAAATTTCGGCTGATAAGTTTCCCGCTTCTGAAAACCGCGAAAGGGTGAACGCGAGTACGGTTCCCACCCACCAATCTCTTTATGGATTCGTAGTAAAGACGGGCCGAAAGCTTCGCAAGCGAAATCTGGAACCGGTCGTTGACTTTGTCATGCGGTTGGGAATTCAGCGATTCTTATCAAAAGGAGAGCCGCTTCAGCCCCTGGATAAAGAATTGAATAAAAAGCTAAGTCAGGCATATTATGAGGAATTTGACGAACTGGAAAAATGCCTGCAAATTGATCTCAGCACTTGGAGAAATGAAAAGCCACAAAAAGAAAGTACTCCCTAAATGATTGTTGAGTTCGTTGGCAGCACCGGTGCAGGGAAAACATCGCTGATATCCAAAATTCATCACAAGCTGGCTCAAACAACTGTTGTGACAACTCCTTTCGATTTGATCTCAACTCCACTTGGTTTGAGCAATGTAACTCACCCAACCGTGCAAAACTTGATCCAGGAACTTGTGGCATTTCCGTTTTTTATTGGTTCGCTGAATCGATACAGGAAATTTCTTGTTCATACCATTAGAACTTTTTCACACAATACAAAATTTTCGATTCACGCGATAAACAATCTCAGGAGTCTGGAGCGTAAAATTGGTCTGTATCAAATAACTCAACGATACAGCCAGGATCGGATCATTTTAGTGGATGAAGGGCCTATCCTTGCAGCACATATGTTTGTCTTTGCAGGCCCGACCGTTACTTCTTCTGAGCTCGACACTTTTGTTGCCCTACTTCCCCTACCCGATCTGATTGTGTATATTAAAGCTCCGGTTGAGGTACTTGTCAGACGCGCATTGAATCGGCCTGACGCACCACGAGAGATGGGGAGTAAAGATCCTGCTATGACGGAAAAATATGTTAGAGGTGCAACAGTAGTTTTCGATCAGCTCATGGAGGCTGAGAGAATTCGAAGTCGACTCATAATTGTGAATAATCCTGATCTTACAGCTGAAGAACATGATCAAGTCGCAGACCGTGTTGCTACATCCATTCTAGAGTTTGAACCTCTGGCTAATAAGATACGTACGATATAATTTGGAAACCGCATGCTCACCAAAATTCGAGAACTTGTCGAAACGCTGAATAGTAAAGGCCTGAAGTATTGCCATTGGAAGAGTAATTTATCTCTCACCCAGGCATTATCTGGCAAAACAGATGTAGATTTGCTTATCGATCGAATGGATGCCGATTCATTCAGGATCCTCATGGGCCAATTGTGCTTTCGGCCGGCAATCGCAAAAGAAGTTTCATCTTTCCCATCAGTAGAACATTATTTTGCGCTCGATGAAGAAAGTGGAGATTTAGTTCATGTTCATGCTTATTTTCGCGTGATTACTGGGGAAAGCCTGGTTAAGAATTATCGATTACCTATAGAAGCCATGTTGTTAGAAAATACTCGAGAGATGGAATCCATTCGCCTGCCTACGAAGAGTGCTGAGCTTGTTATCTTTACATTGCGAATGATGCTAAAACACACTTCCTTGACGGAACTTCTGATGCTGGCAAGAGATTGGAAACAGGTAAAGCATGAAATACTCTGGTTGTTAGATGGTGGATCAGTTAATGAAGCAATTAATTTAATTAATCAATGGCTTCCTTCTGTAGATACCGAACTTTTTTCTGAATGTGTCCAAGCCATAAAGTCTCCAGCCTCCCTTTTGCGGCGCGTATCGCTTGGCCTTCGACTACGTTCATCATTACGCATTTATGCCAGGCATTCACCTCTTGTTGCCTGGTTGAGTGGTATCAGGAAATTCTTAATTATGGGGATTCGTCGCTTAATACAATCTGAAAGGGGAGTATCTCCTCAGTCAGGCGGTGCTGTGATCGCAATTGTAGGTCCTGAGGCGACAGGGAAATCCACCTTACTCGCTGAATTGAGAAATTGGCTGGGCGAGCACTTTGCTGTGAGCCAAATCCATGCCGGTAAGCCTAAATCCACATTATTTACTTTCATTCCAAATCTCTTGGTTCCTGCCTTACGCTTTTTTTTACCCACATATCGATCAAGTCGCATAGAAACTCAACATGCCTCCGAGGAAGAAGTTCAAAATTCACAAAAAGTTTATCCAATCATCTCTGCAATTCGATCTGTTCTTCTTGCGTACGATCGTCGTGCATTACTTACCCGTGCGTTTGCTCGATCTTCCAACGGAAGTATTGTGTTGTGTGACCGATATCCCTCCCTTTCTCCAGGATCTCCAGATGGCCCGCAGCTCTCGCAATTTCCCATTCTCAAGGATCAATATCCAATTCAATACTGTCTAAGCCGTATAGAGAAACAAATTTATGAGGAAATACCGCCTCCGGACCTCGTCGTGCTTCTGACCGTTCCTATAGAAGTGGCCATCCTTCGAAATAGAAACCGCGGCAAAGTAGAACCTGAAGATTTTGTCCGATTGCGACATGGACAGAGTTCCAGCCTGGAATTCGAGAAATCTCAAGTGTACAAAATCAACACGGACCAGCCCCTTGACAAAACAATCCTTGATGTTAAGAGAGCCATTTGGAATGTGTTGTAGCAAGAATATTTCAAGGCATCTATGAGCAATTTACGCCAATCATTAAAGCCAGAGAAAAAAATCAATGTGTTAATCGTGATTACTCGATTGACAATAGGGGGTGATACGAATGTTGTATTGGATATCGCAGAGTATTTGAACAAACATCCCCTCTATGATGTTCATCTAGCTGTCGGACCCGTCCTCAAGCATGAAGTTGACCTGACTTACCTGGCGTATGAACGTGGTATTCCTACAACGCTGATTCATAACTTGATTAATCATATCAGTCCATGGGTCAATCTTAAAGCGCTTCTGGAGCTCATTGCAGTTATGAGACGAGGCAAATTTGATGTTGTACACACGCATTCCTCCGTTGCTGGAGTTGTCGGGCGAATTGCAGCGTTTATTACTCGAGTTCCTGTGATTGTGCATCATGTTCATGGCTGGGGGATACAGGAAAACATGTCCACAGCGGTACGAACCCTATATTTGATATTAGAGCGAACGTGTGCGCTCTTTACCGATCGATTGATCGCAGTTTCCGCTCCAACAGTTCAAAAAGGGCTTGCCTATCGAATTTGTAAAGAAGAAAAGTTCGCTCTAATCTATAACGGTATTAATTTGGAAAAATTCCGACAAAAAGTTGATCGCCAGAAGGTGTTTTCAGATTTGGGTTTGGATCCTGAGTGCAAGATTGTTGGTATGATTGCACGTTTGGATCAGCAGAAAAACCCTCTCGATTTTATTCGAGCGGCGGACATTGTTGTAAAAAAATATCCAAAGGTTCAGTTTTTGATTGCGGGGGATGGCTCATTACGATCTGAATGTGAAAGTTTAATTAATGAATTCAATCTTCACGGTACCTTTTTCCTTCTAGGGTATAGAGATGATATCAGCAGAATCATGCCTATATTGACTCTTACGGTATTGAGTTCTTTATGGGAAGGGTTGCCGGTTGTTTTTCAGGAAGCTATGAGTGCAGGCAAGCCAACTGTTGCTAATGATGTTGACGGCGCCCGTGATGTAATTATCGATGGAGAGACGGGTTATTTGGTGACTCCCCACCAACCTGAAGAAATGGCAGAGCGCATTTTATATTTGCTTAAAAATGATGATGTTTGTCAACAAATGGGTCTCACGGCACAAAAATATTCAGAACGTTTTTCTGGAGAACAAATGGTTAAGAATATAAGCTCTCTTTATAGAGAGCTTTCAAAAACATAACTCGCGCCTTAATCAGTCTTATATTTTTCGGGAATTTATTGGAATCAAAACTTTGGTTTCTAGTTTATATCACTTCCGGCACTGGTTGTCTCAAGAGTTGATTCTTTAAACATTTGCTGGTCGAATGGGTTGGGTGGAAGTAGCCCATGCTTAACCACTTGTTAACAAAGTGGGGTGATGTCAGATAGATACACGAAATCCCAATGTAACCTTTTAACTTTATTGATGTCATGTACTAACAAATCTGCAAAATAGAACTGATAAAGCTGCGATGTTTCTCCAATGGGAAACAGAACAGGATTTTTAGTGGAGTTTCGCCTTCTCCGCTATTTTGAGCAGTTCTATTCTGGAAAGTGAAGAATTTCCAATGTGCTTGGAATCACTTTCATTGATTTCACTACTGCACCTCATATACTTTATTTAATCGGAATAGTTCTCATTAGTAAGATGACGTCATTATTTGTTAGTAGATCGCCTGCTGCTATTATCGAGGAAATATGAGCTCACAAGCTTATTCCAATCAGTCAGAACTTCCCCGGGATGTGCCCTCCTTCGATTTTAATTTCTTCTATACCAAGGGAAGAAAACTGGCAAAACGAGTCTTTGATATCACCATGTCCTTAATTGGCCTTATTATTCTGGCGCCAGTCTTTTTTTATGTTGCCATCTTAATTAAACGCGATTCTCCAGGTCCCATCTTCTTCTGGGGATCACGTATGGGGAAGGGTGGAAAGCCATTTAAGATGCTGAAATTCCGGACAATGTTCGAGCGCGTGGAGAGTTATCAGGGGCCACCGGTAACAGCCAGCGGTGATTCACGCATTACCCCACTTGGGCAGTGGCTGCGGGATACAAAGATCAATGAACTGCCTCAACTTTGGAATGTCTTAATCGGAGAGATGAGTCTCGTCGGGCCTCGACCTGAAGATGTGGAAATTTCTAAGAGTTGGCCAAAAGATGCCTTTGATGAAATTCTCTCAGTCCGCCCAGGAGTTACCAGTCCTGCGAGTATTCTCTATCATGACGAAGAAAAGTTGCTGTCTAAAGCCAACGTCATGGGCGATTATCTCAAAGGTATTCTGCCTAATAAATTGCGCCTCGATCGGCTCTATGTTCGCCATTGCTCATTCTTCTCAGATCTTGATGTAATATTCTGGACGTTAGCGATCATCCTTCCGCGAGTATCAAATACAAAAATCCCCGAAGGGTATTTATTTGCCGGACCAATCTCTCGTCTGATTCATCGTTATGTAAATTGGTTCCTGGTAGATTTGTTGATTTCGACTATTGTCTCTTATGTCGTGGCAAGTTTCTCGTGGGGAATTACAGAACCATTGATTCTCGCAGTAGAAGCACTGGCTTTTCCATTCATTTTTACTGCCTTGTTTACCATACTTAATTCTTTTATTGGGCTTAACCGGGTTTTTTGGTCTCAAGCAACAATTGATGATGCTTTGGGTTTGCTCGTTTCCAGTGGTATTGCAACCACATCGATATGGATCGTAAATTATTTACGTTATTTTTATGAATGGTTGCCCTTCTCACCGCTCCCTACAAATATGATCATTGCTATTGGCATTGTTGCGGGAATGGGCTTTGTTACGGCTCGCTATCGATTAAGGTTGCTCACATCACTTGCTACACGTTGGTTGAATTGGCGACAGGAAGCTTCTAGAGTGGGTGAACGTGTGCTGATTGTTGGGCTGGGTGATGGCAATAAAATCGCTCATTACTTGCTCAAGCAACGAACTTTCCGTACTGCATTTTCGATTGTGGGAGTCGTTGATAATGATAATCCCTCACGCCACGGAATGAGAGTAAGTGGATCCTGGATGTTAGGAGGAATTAGTGATATTCCTGATCTAATCGCACGTCATGACATTGGAGTGGTATTATCCACCATCCCGCATCATAAGCCTGAGAACGACCATATTCTGGAATTCTGCCAGCTTTCTCGTACGCGATTAATTTTCCTTGATGACCTGTTATCTATGGTGGACAGCCAGGTGACCCGGCCTTTAGGGAAAGTTGATTCTCAATTATGGCTTGATGGACGACTGGAATTTAAAGCCATGCATGATGTACTTACAGAGCTTCCCAACCGTTCTCTCTTCCAGGATCGCGTACAACATACGTTTGCCCATGCCAGAAGATATAAGACTCAGCCTGCATTGATCTTCATCGAGTTTGAAGGTATAGGGAAGATCGCTGATACCTTGGGAAATAAAATCAGTGGTGATGTGCTGAAAGACCTGGGCAAACGGCTTGTTAATTCCAAGAGAGAAAGTGATACGTTGGCACGGTTTGGATTCGATAAATTTGCACTACTTTTAGAGAATGTTCCGGGTGAGCCAGAAATGGAAATAATCACCCAAAGAATTGTCACTGCATTATCTGAACCCCTCGACATCAATGGTCAGAAATATCTGCTGGTTCCAACGATTGGATCTTGTATATGTCAACAGACATGTGGAGCCTTCGAAGTGCCTGGAAAAGTTGAAATTGTACGGTGCTATGGTTGTGCCATGTCAAAAGGTATGGCAAAGAGAAAAGCATTTTTGAGTGATATGGAGACACTTCCAAAAATTAAAGTCCCAGGTGACTAATACCGTGGATTTACCTTGGATGGTAAGTCGTATCCAAATTAGTAAAAATTTTGGTGATCGAAATTGCAATCAATTTTAAAGAAGAGGTTTAGATGAAAATTCTTGTAACAGGTGGTGCTGGATATATTGGTTCAACACTAGTTCCTATTTTGCTTTCTTCCGGGCACCGCGTCCGCGTTATGGATAATCTAACGCATGGTGGAAAATCGCTTCTGGGCGTATGGCCGGATTTGAATTTCGATTTTTATGAAGGTGACGTTCGTAATGAAGAACATGCTCGTGCAGCGTTGAAGGACATCGAAGCTGTAATCCATTTGGCGGCGATTGTAGGTGATCCTGCCTGCGCTCGTCAGCCAGAAATTGCCCGCGCAATCAATCTTGATGCATCTATCCAACTTTTCAATCTTTCCAAAGAGTTAGGTGTCAAAAACTTTATTTTCGCATCCACTTGCAGCAATTATGGAAAGATGAAAGATGGTAATGGATATGTCGATGAAACATCAGAACTGAGCCCCGTCTCTTTATATGCGGAAACTAAAGTGGCTGTTGAGAAATACTTGTTGAATCCAGCTAATTCCGGAGAGCTTATTCCTACAGTTTTGCGCTTTGCGACGGCCTATGGTGTTTCCCCCAGAATGAGATTCGATTTGACAGTTAATGAATTTACCATGGAAATTCTGACAAAGCGTAAGTTGCTCATCTTTGGAGAGCAATTCTGGCGTCCCTATGTTCACATTCGCGATATCGCGAGGGCAATTTTATGTATTCTCGAATCTCCAACCGAAAAGGTTCGGAATGAAGTGTTCAATGTTGGTTCTACAACCCAAAATTTTCAGAAGCAACAATTGGCAGACATGCTGAAGTCTCGTATTCCAGATGCTGTCATTGAGTATGTTCATAAAGATGAAGATCCAAGGGACTATCGAGTTTCGTTTGAAAAAATTAAACAAAATATCGGTTTTAAGACTGAACATACCGTTGGAAACGGTATCCACGAAGTTATTCGCTTGGTTGAAAGCGGCATAATCCAGGATTTTAGAAGTCCGGAATACAGGAATATACCTTGATATCGTTTACTCAAACCAGTCAGCAAGTGTTCTTGATTGTTAAATATTTGATCACGATGGAATCGGTTGATAGAAAGCAAAAATGAAAGCAGTTATTTTAGCCGGAGGTAAAGGTACACGCCTTGCCCCCTATACCAAAGTTCTTCCAAAGCCTCTCATGCCAATTGGCGATATGCCCATTTTAGAAGTCATTCTGCGGCAGATAAAATTGGCAGGAATAAATGATGTCGTTTTGACCGTGGGACATCTCTCTGAGCTGTTGCGCACATTTTTTCAAGACGGATCACGTTTGGGCCTTAATATTTCCTATAACTATGAGGATTCCCCGCTTGGAACTGCAGGCCCTATTGCATTTGTTCCAAATTTGGAAGAAACTTTTCTCGTTATGAATGGTGATGTGCTGTCGACTCTTCCGCTTGGGGAACTTATCCAGTTTCATAAGACACAAAATGCGATTGCAACAATTGCGACTCATCATCGTAGAGTGAATGTTGATCTTGGCGTGATCCAATGGGATGGAGATGCCCGCGTCACCGGCTATATTGAAAAACCAACTTATGATTATTCTGTAAGCATGGGAATTTATGTGTTCGAGCCGAAGGTGCTGAATTATATCCCTAAAGGTGATTACTACGATTTCCCTGACCTGGTAAAAAAGCTTATTGGAGTTGGAGAAAAAGTGATTGGATATCGGTTTGATGGTTATTGGCAAGACCTTGGACGTCCTGATGATTATGAGAGTGCAGCGCAGGACTTTGACCAGATGCGCTCTCAATTCCTGCCTAATGAGGTATAAAACATGAATTGGCGTGTGCCGCTGTCTGATATTGATTTCGATGAAGCTGAATCATTGGCTGTTGAGAAAGTGTTGAAGAGCCGCTGGCTGACAATGGGAAAAGTTACCCAGGAATTTGAAACATCTTTCGCTGCCCATGTCCAGGCAAAGCACGCGATTGCTGTAACCAATGCCACAGCTGCTTTACATCTTGCGTGCCTCGCACTCGGGTTGGGTCCGGGCGATGAAGTGATTGTGCCGTCATTAACATTTGTGGCTACAGCAAATGCAGTTCGTTATGTGGGCGCGACACCTGTTTTTGCCGATATTGTTAGCGACGATAATCTTAATATTTCCCCAGAGGCGATCAACGCATCAATCACGCCACGGACGCGTGCAATTATCGTTGTACATTATTCAGGATATCCATGCGATATGGAAGCAATCCTGTCGATTGCCAAGCAACATGGCTTGTTTATCATCGAAGACGCGGCCCATGCCGTTGGTTCGGAACTACATGGCCGTCACCTTGGAACATGGGGCGATGTTGGATGTTTCAGTTTCTTTTCCAATAAGAATATGACAACTGGAGAAGGCGGCATGATGACCACTGATAACGATGATCTTGCTCAGAAACTTAATCGTTTACGGTCACATGGAATGACCTCTTTAACCTGGGATCGCCACAAGGGACATGCCTACAGCTATGATGTCGTTGATTTAGGCTACAATTATCGGATAGATGAAATCAGAGCGGCAATTGGTCTTGTTCAATTATCCAAAGTGGAACGAAACAATGAACGACGGAGATCATTAACACAAGTATATCGTGATGCTTTGCAAGAGTTGGCGCCGCAGGTAAATGTTCCATTCCAGAATCATTTTGGTAAAACATCGGCTCATATTATGCCTGTTTTGCTTCCCAAGGAAACAAAGCGTCAGGATTTCATTGAGAGCATGAAAGGGAACGGAATTCAAACCAGTATTCATTATCCACCGATACATACATTCACATCCTATAAAGATGGTATGGTTTGGAATTTACCGGTAACTGAAGATGTTGCCCAACGCGAAATTACCTTGCCACTATATCCGGCAATGAGCAATGAAGACGTAATTGTTGTAGTCTCTGCCGTTCAGGCGAGCCTAAGTCTTAGTTGAGCCCCTGAGAACAAATTGAGAGGTTCATTCTGTTTTTCAGGACTAGAAAGTGGTGCTAAATGAGTGATTTTATAGAACTACGTCGTATATTAGCCATTGTGCTAAGAAGGTGGTGGTGGTTGGTGATAGCGACTGTCCTCGCTGCTGCGCTGGCCAATATCATCAGCCGTCAACAGACGCCTGTCTATCAGGCGACAACCACGGTCCTCGTTGGTGATAGTATTAAATCAACCCATGTTGATCGGACAGATATCCAGGTAAGTGAAGCATTGGTGCAAACCTATGTTGAAATTGCTCATCGCCAGCCTGTGTTGGAAGGTGTTGTCAGGGCGCTTAATCTAAACGAATCATGGCAGGCCTTGAATAACAAAATACAGGTCACGCAAGTTGAGAGTACTCAACTAATTGAGATCGTTGTTGAAGCCAGTTCACCTGAAATGGCTCGAATGATTGCAGATGAGGTTGTCAATCAGATGATCTTGTTGAGTCCTGCGACAACCGAAGGCAAGGATAATGAATTTATCACCAACTTTAACCGTGATCAAATACAGAGCTTACAAGAACGAATTGTGAATGGACGCAATCGGCTGGCAGAAATCGAAGCTGTGATGAGTACGTCCATTTCCGAGATTCAACTAGCCGATCTTCAAAGAGAAAAATCAACTTTGCAAGGGTTAATTGTTGAATGGGAAAGAAATTATACAGAGATGCTGGTTCTCACCGAACCCAAAAGGAACCCGACTCAATTAACCGTTATTGAATCTGCCCATAGCAACAACAGGCAAATTCGACCTCGCATCCAATTAAATACCGCCCTGGGTGGCATTATAGGTATAGTTGTCGCATTGAGCATAATATTCCTGTTGGATTTCCTTGATGATACATATAAATCATTAAGTGATTTTTCACAATCTGAGGAAGTGAACATACTTGGCAGCATTCGGAAGATTAAAGGCAGAAAACTTAAGGATAAGATTGTCGCTGCTCTTCATCCATACTCTCCCGCAACAGAGTCATACCGTATCATACGAAGCAGGATTAGATTTAAGCCTGTTGATAAACCAACACATTCCATGATGGTAACAAGCTCAATGCCTGAGGAAGGCAAGAGTGTCACTGTTGCCAATCTTGCTATCGTATTTGCTCAAGCCAACCATAAGACCCTCATCGTGGATGCAGATTTACGTCACCCAGTGCTTCATAGCATTTTTAACGTGAGCAATGAAGCTGGCTTGGGCGAAATGTTAAGTTCACCCGAGCTCAAGGTTGAAGATTGCATTAAAAACACCTCTATCGACAATTTGCAAATACTTACCAGCGGAATGCCCCTTCTCGATCCATCGGAGCGGCTCGGCTCCAAACGGATGGAGGAAATCCTAAATGAGCTTAGGAATGTTGCTGAAATCATCATCTTTGATACCCCACCCGTATTGGTATTTGCCGATGCAATTGTCTTGGCGCGTCGGGTCGATGGAGTTATTGTAGTAATTCAAGCAGGGAAGTCAAAGCGGGCGGCCATTGTTCAAACCTTGTTTGATTTGCAAAACGCCAATGCTAATTTGCTTGGAAGTATTTTCAATCAATCTCCTCAGAGTGATACTTTCTCTGTAAATAAAGCTTATATGCAAGAGCGACCTCAATTACCATCTCCTCGGATTCTAGCAAAGAAAGAAAATGCCAGTAGTGGGCAATTCAATGACCTGCGCGATGCAGCTAAGCCCCTTAGTGGAAGTCTTGAATTAAAGAATGAGGAATCCAAAGTGGAAGCGGCCGAGGTCCTTGAGGAAACAGAAGTAGCTCAGCCTGAACGAAAAGCGGACGTGGTCGACCTGGACGATGAAGCTGCAGTTCTTAATGAAAATCTTGAAGTAAAGAATGAAGAATCTGATGTTGAGGTAACACAAATCCATGAAGTGGCCGAAGCGGTTGAGCCTGAACACAAAGAGGAAGTCGTTAGCCTGTATGATGCGGCCACACCTGAAAACCCTGAATTAGAAAACAGTGAGATCGTGGTCGACGAAACTCATGACCCTGTCAATTCAGCTGAACTTGAAAACGAGGAAGTCGCTGACTTGCCTAGCGCTGAAAGTGAACCCGAGGTGAAAGAATTTGCCACATCTCAGCCACAGAATGCCAAAGTTGGCGAAGGGAAGAGCCGTAAGCGCAGAATTCGAAAAAACAGGAACAATGGACATAAGAGTGAAGAAGTTGACATTGGGCAAATTAATACCTCAATAGATCATCAAGAAAGTTTCCCTAAAAATGGGAAAGCCCATGTTCTAACAGGTGAAGAGTCCAAGGATCAAATCGATCAAACTGAAGAATAAATTTACTACTGGGCAGGTATAACCAATGCCTGCCCAGTACGAGCAAATCCCTTTATTTCATTATAAAGATAATTATTGAGAGGAAACATAATGGCAAAAATTCTCGTTACAGGTGGTGCAGGATTTATCGGTTCACATGTAGTTGATTTGTTTGTTGCTCAAGGATATGAGGTCGTCATTGTCGATGATTTGTCCACTGGACGCGCCTCAAACCTGAACCCGGTGGCAAAGTTTTATCAAATAGATATTCGGAGTCCTCAACTCCGTGAAGTTTTCGAGGCTGAAAAGCCAAACTATGTGAGCC
>DAINRK010000041.1:0-15497 GCA_036741855.1 Anaerolineales bacterium | reverse complement strand
CGCCATTTTTGAGAAAACCTTCCACATCCTGAAAATCACTGACTAGCTCATTAGATGCCAGTGCTTGTGCAGGTCCAAGTAGGCTGCCATCACGGGCAAAGATGTAGCCGATTTTGCCTTGCGGAATGGTCACAAGGGGAGCGATCCTCACAACATATTGGATCGGTGGTAGGTAATGCAAACCGCCGCGCAAAACCTTGGGCTGAAAACCCGCCTCACCGTTTAGCGCGATGAAGCCGCTCTTAATTGACCCTTTGGGGCTGAATCGTCTCTCGACGATGCCAATTCGGGTGTTGGGGATGAAGCGAATGCCTGAGAGCAAAAACAATACCAGGATGCCTAGAACGACCAAACCCGCCAGTACAAGAATACCACCAGACATTTTGACCTCCTTTGGTCAGTTGCGATGTGCTACATTCATCTACGAGGATCGCCGGATAAGGGTTGCGAGAAGCCGAATGCATCATCCAATCAGGAAAGACTTCCACGCCTTTCCGTGTCTATTAATAACGCCGAATTATATATCATAAGACCCATTGTCATAACTGAAGCAACGGATTAGGATTTCATTTTACAAGGAGGAATGATGAAAAACCGAATTTGGATTGCCATTGCTATATTTTCATTAGGGATGTCATCCTGCAATTTGCCAGGGGATCAGCCGACGGAAACGCCTCTCCCTTCGGTCCAGCCGACACTTGCGATCCCCATAACGAGCGAGTCTACCCCCACGCTTATTCCTGTTGAGACCCTACTTGCGATTGACACAGCCACATTTACACCTACATCCACACCCAGCCTGATGCTTGCGTCGCCAAAAGATCAACCTGTGAACTGCCGCTTTGGACCTGGCACACAATATGGCATCGCGGGCGCATTGAACCCGGGACGACAGGCGGAAATCATTGGCAAAAACGAAGATTCGTCATGGTGGTATGTGAAGAATCCTAGCGACCCTTCCACTTTGTGCTGGCTTGCCGCCAGTGTGACTGACACGGTGGGAAATGTAGAGGCGCTTCCAGTGGTGGAACCGCCTGAGATCATGGTGACCAGTGTAAACGTCAGCGTTGATCCGCCAGGGATGAATGTTGCCTGTAATGCTTTTCCGCAAAGTGTCATTATTACCGCGTTTATTACCACCAACGGTCCATCCATCGTAGTTTGGCGATGGGAGTCAAGCACTGGGAGAACATCAGCCGAGAATAATCTCTTATTTGAAGAGGGCGGGACCAAGATGGTTCAGGATTATTATCAAGTAGATAGTGCGAATGACTATTCAATACGAGTACGTACGATCGTTCCGAATGTTGTAATTGGCCAGGCCAACTTTAAGGTGATTTGTACGCCGTGATCTTTCGCGACTTTACAACATAAATCTTTCTGCCTGATCCTCCTGGCGGGTGGATCGATGGATAGCCGTTACGCCTTCGAACTTTGTTAGGTTTGATTGATTGGACATGTTATATAATCCCAACGGTATTCGTTTCCATGTTCAAGCAATTAATGCATTTTCTGATCCACAATGACTTGTTCCGCAGGTATAAAGAACATGATATAAGTGAACGTGCCGAGTCAAGTGTACAACCGCACGAATCAATCCTGAATGCGATTTCCAAAAGTGCTGAGTTGTTGTTCGAGGCACCTGACTGGAGGGCAGAGGTCAATACCGTACTCGAGCAGCTTGGGCGGACTATCAACGCAAGTCATGCTTATTTATTTGAAAATGGCGGGAGTCCAGATGGACATATGGCGTCCATTCAATTCGAATGGTATGCGCCTTTCTGCGCGAGTTATTTAGATAACCCAATCTTCAAAAATTTTCTGCTCAAAGAGCCTGGGTTCGAGAACAGGTATGAAAAACTGAGCAATCGACAGCCCTACATTGGGGACAAACGTTTCTTCACAAAACCTGAGACGGATTTATTCTCCTCGCAAGGTATAAAGGCACTATTAGAAATACCTATTGTCGTGGACGATGAATGGTGGGGGATGATTGGGTTTGATGACACCCAACAGGAACGGGAATGGTCGAATGTAGAAGTGGATGGGATGAGCCTTGCTTCCAAAATTATTGCAGCAGTCATCCAGAGGCAAAAATCGGATGTCTTTTTGATAGAGGAACTACACAAGCATAAAAAGGCCGAGGAAGTATTGCTTCAGTTCAGGGAGGTTATGGATGAATCCAATGAGGCCATTTTCATGATCGATCCAGAGACCAGCCGATATATTGATTTCAACAGAATTGCTCATGAGCGTCTTGGGTACAGCCGCGAGGAATTGAGTGAACTGGGTGTCATGGATATTGCTCAGCATGTCTCAAGCCTGAATGTATGGCGTGAACGAGTTGACCTCATACGCGAAAAAGGCTCCCTGATTTTTGAAACTGTTTATCAGCGAAAGGATGGCACGAAATTCCCAGTGGAAGTCAGCGCGCGCATGCTGGAATACGGGGGCGAGACTATCATGGTAGCGGTTACCCGGGACATCACGGAACGCAAAACAGTTGAGGATGCACTACGCGAAAGTGAAGAACGTTTCAGAAAAGTCTTTCATTCCAGCCCGGTTGCGATCTGCATTACCACCTTAAAGGAAGGCCGTTTGCTTGATGGTAACAAGGCCTACTGGGAACTGTCGGGGTATGATCCTGATACTTCCATCGGGCGTGACTACATTGAACTGAAGATGTGGGATGACCCACATGAACGTGTCGCATTCGTTGAAAAGATGAAGGAGACATATTCAGTCTACAACCCTGATTATGTCTTCATGGATACAAAGGGAATTCAAAAATCTGCTATCGCCTTTTATGAATTGATTGAGATTGGTCATGAAGAATGTGTGCTCTCCATGTTTTATGACATTAGTGTTCAGAAGCAGACCATGGATGCCTTGCAGAAAAGCGAAGCACGAGTCCGTGCTCTGCTTGAAGCGATGCCCGATATGATCTTTGAATTTTCAAGTAACGGCGTCTTTTTGGATTCTATTCATGCACAGGACATTAGCGCCCTTCTGCCTCCGGAGCAATTTCTAGGTAAAAACATTCGGGACGTGATGCCCTCTGAAATCGCCTCTCCAACGATGTTTGCGATTCGGCGCGCCATTGAAACAGGACAATTACATGCCTTTGAATATCGACTGCCGGTGAGAGGCGAATCGCGCAGCTATGAGGTGCGCGTCATGGCAATTTCAGGTAATAGGGCCATTGCCATTGTCCGTGAAATTACCACACGCAAAGAAATTGAACAGGAACGGGAAAAATTTATCAACGAATTGGAGGTCAAGAACGAGGAGTCTGAGACCCTGCGCGAGAGCTTTGCCAGCATTGTTGGCACGTTGGAATTTACTGAGATCATTGATCGAATCCTAGCCCAGATCAAGAGGGTTGTGCCCTATGATACAGCCTCGGTATGGAGGGTGGATGGGAATCAGCAAATAATTATTGCAGGTGCAAATCTGCCAGCTGAGATACGCATTCCAGGAACAATACTGACTGTTAATGAAAATAACTCAGCATATCCTTTACTCGCAGGCTCTCTTCCCTATATATTGAACAACAACGTACAGGATGAACTTGAGGATTTTAGAAACCCACGAGATAGTTACGTCAATTCCTGGCTGGCTGTACCGTTAAAAACCAAAGGGAAAATTATCGGGTTGATTGCTCTGGATGGCAAAAGCAAGAAACAATTCACAGAACATCATGCTGAGCTAGCTGTGACATTTGCAAACCAGGTTGCGATTGCATTGGAGAATGCAAGTCTATTTTATGAGTTGCACACCGAACTGGAAGCAAGAAAAGACCTCATCGCTGAATTGGAGTCCAAAAACGCGGAGGCTGAAACGCTACGAGAAAGTACGGCCATTGTCGCGGCAACACTTGAAAAAACCGAAGCGATTGGACGCATTCTGGAACAGCTTGAACGGGTCGTTCCATACAACAGTGCGTCTGTCCAATTACTACATGGCGGTGCTCTTGAAATTGTTGGAGGACGAGGGCTTCCCACCGACGAGAATCAGATAGGCATGAAATTTACAATTGACAGTAATGAGCCTTCCTATCCAGTGCTCCAGGGAGACGTGCCCTATGTGCTGTATGCAGACGTTCAACTTTATTTACCGGAATTCAACGAACCTCCACATAACCGAATTCATGCCTGGCTGGCTGTTCCGTTGAAAGTAAAAGGAAACATAATCGGCATCATCGCATTGGATGGATATAGTGTTGACAAGTTCTCGGAGAGACATGCACAATTAGCCGTAACCTATGCAAACCAGGTGGCCATCACGCTGGAAAATGCGCGTCTCTTCTCGGACCTTCAGGTTGAATTGGCGGCTCGAAAAAATCTGATCGCCGAATTGGAATCCAAGAACGCTGAACTCGAGCGTTTTACCTATACGGTCTCGCATGACTTAAAGTCGCCGCTGTTTACCATACGTGGTTTTCTCGGCTATTTGGAAAAGGATGCTCTCTCCGGGAACCAGGAGCGATTGCGATCTGACGTTCAACGTATTACCGACGCGACAGAAAAGATGCAGAGACTTTTGAATGAACTCCTCGAACTTTCACGCATCGGTCGGCTTATGAATGAATCGCAGCCTGTTTCGTTTGAAGAACTGGCTCATGAAGTCCTGGAACTCGTACATGGACGTATCATGGAACGCGGCATCACAGTGTACGTCCAAAGCGGTCTGCCAACAGTATTCGGTGACAGACAAAGGCTGGTAGAGGTTTTGCAGAATCTCATAGATAATGCCGCAAAGTTCATAGGAACTCAGACCGAACCACGCATTGAGATTGGACAACGGGGCGAGGAAGATGGTAAGCCTATATTCTATGTTAAGGACAATGGCATTGGGATTCAAACGGAACATCACGAACGCATTTTCGGGTTATTTAGTAAATTGGATATTAAAAGCGATGGCACGGGCATTGGTCTCTCTATTGTGAAAAGAATCGTTGAGGTACACGGAGGCAGGATTTGGGTGGAGTCTGAAGCGGGCGAAGGGTCAACATTTTGTTTTACGCTTCCCCGCGCAAGTGATAAAGGATCGCCATGAATGAGAAAATAAAATCCCTTTTCCTGACGCGCAATTCGTGGCAGGTTGTGTTGATTTCTGTCGTTGGGGCAGTATTAATAACAAATCTCGTTACGACTTTGACAAGCTACTGGATTTGGGGAGAGGTTCAACTCAACCTGATCCTGCTTGGAACGATTAATGCAGTGCTTGTGCCGATACTTATCATGCCAATCGTCATACGGATGCTCAAGAGGGTGGTGAGACTTGAAGAAGAGAACCAGATTCACAGGCAAGCGATCTCTCAAGTAGAGAAACAAAGACAGATCGATACGATGATGCAAAGACGAACGGATGAGATATCTCTGCTGTATCAACTTGGCATCTTATTTGCTTCCGGCAAGAATTTATATGAAACCCTGCTCACAGTTCACACTGAAATTATCAAGCTTGTTCAGGTGGATACGCTGTTTGTTGCCATATACAACCAGGAGACAGATATTGTTGATTTCCCGATATTTTTTAGGAGAGGTGAGCCGCAACCGCATGAATCCCGCAAGCTTGGTGATAGACCGGGATTGACTGGTGCAGTGATATATAGCAAAAAAACTCTCTATTTGCCAGATATAAAGGTGGATGCTGTTGTCAACCAATATGCGCCAGTGGGTGATACTATTTTGCCGTTGCGTACTTTCCTTGGCGTACCACTCGTGGTAAATGATAAGGTGATTGGCGTTCTCTCTGTGCAGAGTGTAAAAATAGATGCCTATTCCAAAGATCAGATCCAACTAATAGAGAATGTAGCAGTACAAGCTGCAACAGCCATATACAAGAACAACCTTCTGGATCAATTGAAGCAGGAACTCAAGGAGCGCGAGTATGCTGACACACAATTGCGCGAGCGTGAAGTGATTTTGGAAGCAGTTACCTTTGCGGCTGAACAGTTTTTGAAAACATCGGATTGGCGCATCAACATTAACCAGGTGCTTGAACGTTTGGGGAAAACGCTCAACGTGACCCATGTCTATCTTTTTGAAGATCATGTAGATTTGCAGGGTGAATTGGTCACCTCCATGCGATATGAGTGGACTGCACCAGGTTTTCCAAGTTATCTTGACGGCCCTTATTTTCAAAATTCGAAGGTTGATCAGAAGGGTTTTGAAGAGCAAGTGGAGACGTTAAAACAAGGCAATGTGCGCATTGGGAATTCTTCAACATTTAATCCAATTGAAAAGGAAAGTATGGATTTTTTTGGTGTGAAGGCAATTTTGGAAGTACCGATCTTTATCAATGAAAGAGAGTGGGGAGCGATTGGTTTTGACGATTTTGAACAGGAACGTGAATGGAGTAATGCTGAAGTGGACGCGCTCAAGATTGCGGCCGGTGTTCTGAGCGCCGCGATCCAGCGCGTGGAGGCTGAATCAGCTGTTCGTGAGTCTGAACAGATTTACCGTCGGGCGATCGAGGCAGCGGACGCCGTCCCTTATTATCTGGATTATAAAAGCAACAGCTATCTATTTATGGGAGATGGCATCTTTCAAATGACCGGTTATCGCTCTGAAGAAATATACCCACAAACTTGGTCTGATCTAGTCCTTGAAACAATCATGCTGGATGAAGCGGCAGGGTTAAGTGCGGTAGAGGCAATTGAGGCTGCCAGACAGGGGAAGATCAAAGCATGGAAATGCGATCAGAAAATTCAGACACGAGATGGCAAGATCCGCTGGTTAACGGATAGATCTGTGGAATTGCTTGATGATCAGGGGTTCTCCAACGGATCGATTGGCATTTTACAAGATATCACGGATCGTAAAACTGTTGAAGCGAATTTGCGACAGCGTGAAACAGTTTTGGAAGCAATGACATTTGCGGCAGAGCAATTCCTAAAAACTTCTGAATGGCGCACGAATATTGATATCGTTTTGGAGCATTTGGGCAGAGCCATTGACGCAACGCATGCCTATCTTTTTGAGCATCATGCTGGTGCTGACAGTATTGAATATTCATCGTTAACCTATGAGTGGACTGCACCTGGCCATCCCAGCGATCTGGATAACCCACATTTCCAAAAGCCCCATCCGCTAAATTTGGAGGACGGAAGCACCGATTCTTTTCTCAGGCAGGGAAAAGTTTTTGTCGGGAACTTGTCCACGTTTCCCCCTTCTGAAAAGGAGCGCTTGCGCGCGTTTGGCACAAGGGCAATGGTGGAAGTACCTTTGTTTGTGGAGGGGGCATGGTGGGGGACAATTGGTTTTGATGATTTTGTGAACGAACGAGATTGGACGAATGTGGAGATCGATGCGATAAAAGTTGCAGCTGGAATCCTAAGCACCGCCATAAAACGTCAACAGGATGAGGAAGTATTGCAAAATGAACTTGGCGAGCGCAAGAAGTTGATCGGGGAATTGGAGAACAAGAACAGCGAACTGGAGCGCTTCACTTATACTGTTTCACACGATCTTAAATCTCCACTTGTCACGATCAACGGTTTTCTCGGTTATCTCGAACAGGATGCTGCATCGGGCAATATGGAACGCCTTTCACGTGATGCGTTTCGCATTCGCGATGCTGTCAATAAAATGCAACGACTACTGAATGAACTTCTTGAGCTTTCGCGTGTGGGGCGCATGATCAATGTATACGAGAACGTGTCATTCGAAGATCTGATACGCGAGTCCATGGAAGTAGCGCACGGCCAGCTTGAAGCATGCGGAGTCACAGTTCAGATACGCCCCGGTCTGCCAACCGTTTTTGTGGATCGACAGCGCGTTGTCGAAGTCCTGCAAAACCTGCTTGATAACGCCGCGAAATACATGGGCGACCAGCCAAATCCGCGCATAGAGATCGGGCAGGGTGGAGAAGAGGATGATAAGCTCGTTTTCTTCATAAGAGATAATGGTGTTGGCATTGCCGCTCAATATCACGAACGAATCTTTGGCTTGTTCAATAAACTGGATCCAAAAAGTGAAGGCACCGGTGTTGGGCTGGCGCTTGTAAAGCGGATCATTGAGGTACACGGAGGCAGGATCTGGGTCGAGAGCGATATGGGGAAGGGGTCAACTTTCTTTTTCACGCTTCCCGCGAAGCCCGAAGTCTAATTCCGTTATATAATCAGTCATCTCATCGGAGGAGAATGACATGAAACGAGCCGTCAGCATCAGCCTTGGGTCCACCACCCGCGATAAAGCCGTCGAGATCAACCTGCTTGGCGAGACGGTACGTATCGAACGCATCGGCACGAATGGCGATGAAAAGAAAGCGCGCCAAATGTTTCGCGAAATGGACGGGAACGTAGACGCGTTTGGCGTGGGCGGGATCGATCTCGGCGTGCATACGCCATGGAAGTTCTACCCGCTCCATGCTGCGCTTAAGTTGGTGCAAGACGTGAAGCAAACACCATATGTAGACGGAAGTGGCCTGAAGGAGACGCTCGAAGCGCGCGTCATGCAATGGGTGGAAGAGAAGATTGGCGGTGAGATTCAACCCAAGACAGCGTTCCTCGTCGCGGGCATCACCCGGTACGGTATGACCGAGTCGTTTATCAATGCTGGCTATGAATGCGTCTTCGGCGATCTGATGTTCGGCTTGGATATTCCCATCGCCATCCATTCGATGAGTTCGCTCAACACAACGGCCAGGATTCTCATGCCGGTCGTCGGGCGAATGCCGTTGAGCATGCTATATCCTACTGGCGAAAAGCAGGAACAGGTCACGCCCAAATACGAAAAATACTATCAGGGCAACACCGTCACCGGAGGCGATTTTCTTTATGTCAAGCAACATATGCCGGAAGATATGCGCGGGAAGATCATCGTCACCAACACCACTACACCTGCCGATGTGGAGTTTCTCAAGAAGCGCGGAATAAAGTATCTTGTCACAACAACGCTTAATCTTGACGGTCGTACCTTTGGCACCAACATGATGGAAGCCGCGTTGGTCGCCATCGCCGGCAAGGGGCGCGTCCTGACAACCGACGAACTAAACGCGCTGATCGCCGAACTGGGCTTTGAGCCACAACTTCAAGAATTAAACTAGCCTCAGAGTTATCGAGACTCATAAAAAAAGAGTAGTGACTCTATGGTGCTTAGGAGAATGTATGGATGCAATCGTAACTGCTGGTGGAATTCCACGACCTGAAGACCCACTTTACACATACTCACATGGCGATTCCAAGGCCCTCATTGATGTCGCGGGCAAGCCCATGATCCAATGGGTGCTGGATGCTTTAGGCGACGCGAAGCAGGTGAATAACGTGATTGTGACGGGGCTTTCATCCAAAAGTGGCGTTACATGCAAGAAACCATTACACTTTCTTTCCAATCAGGGACGCATGCTTGCAAACATTGTCGCGGGTGTGAACAAATCACTTGAACTCGATAAGAAGAATAAATACGTACTTATTGTTTCTTCAGACATTCCAGCCATCAAGCCTGAAATGGTGGATTGGCTGATAGATACCTGTATGGAAACAAAAGACGATCTATATTATGGTGTATGCCCCCGCGAAACGATGGAAAAAAGATTCCCTGACTCTAAGAGAACATGGACACATCTTAAGGGAATGGACGTCTGCGGCTCTGACATAAGCCTCAGCCATGTACGCATGGCTACTGAACACCTTGATATGTGGGAAGAGTTAATTGGTAATCGTAAGAGTCCGCTCAAGCAGGCAAGCATTATTGGCTTCGGAACACTGTTTTCCCTCTTCATGAGGCAATTGACTCTGGAAGATGCTGTTGCGCGTGTGTCCAATCGCATTGGCATCAAAGCGCGCGCAATTGTGTGTCCCTATGCTGAACCATGTATGGATGTGGACAAACCGCACCAACTCGAATTGCTGCGCGCAGACCTGGCGAATCAACAGCGACGGTCTGTTAGCAGGGCAAAAACAAGCTCGAAAAAGACAGCGAAAACAACAGCAGCAATGAATTCCAAAAAGAAAACGAGAGCAGTTGAAAAAGTCGCTGCGTCCAAAACCACCAGGAGCAAGGGTAAGCCCAGGGCGAAATCCCAGCCGCAAAAATGAACCTGGAGCCGGTTCTTCGATTGGACGCACGTTTATCAGATCAGATGCGCGTGGCTGAAAAGCCAGGCGCATTGCGCGCTATTTCCGTCTTCTTCGCGCATTCGGGCGATTCATGGTTTTGGGCAATTGGATTAGTCTCGCTTTGGATAAGCGGCAATCCGTTTTGGAAAGAATGGGCTGTCGTGCAGTTGGCAGGTATCAGCCTGTTGGCAGCCTTGGTGCTCATCATCAAGTTCCTTGTTAGAAGGAGACGTCCCGAGGGGGAGTGGGGAAGCATTTATCGAAATACTGATCCGCATTCGTTTCCATCGGGTCATGCGGCGCGTTCATTTCTCATTGCTGTCCTTGCGACTGGACTTGGCCCTGCCTGGCTGGCAGTTCTGCTATGGATCTGGGCCCCCCTGGTTGCACTCGCACGCGTCGCGATGGGTTTGCATTATGTTTCAGATGTCCTGGCTGGCGGCATATTGGGAATCATAATTGCGCTTATCGGCTTGCAAGTCTATGAACCTCTGCTCATATGGGTTTCGAGATTAATAGGTTTCCCGCTTTGGTAAATAACGCGAATACAGAATAAGAGTTATTCTCAGACGCGGAGCACGGCATCCATTAAAACGTACCGATAAATCCGTCCCCTGTAACACTTGCCCCTGATACCCTCTCAAGGGCGGCCTTGGCATCTCTATGTTGTATTTGTCATAACGTCACTGCCTTTGCCGACAGTCTGCACGTGTTCCAGGATGTGCGCGAGTTCACGTTCAACCCATGTTTGCAGTGTGAAGCCGCTTCCCAGGGTGGCATGACGCGATTGGCGCGACCACGCTTCCTCTGGCAGAGTGCGTAACACTTCTGCCAATGACTCAACATTTTCAACTAATTCATTGACTATTTCGCCCAGTGACTCACTGGCACTGTAATGCTCCGCCATATAGGCATCGCCATCAAAGTTTTGGAACTCCGGGTTGTCCTCCTCAACCGTTCTCCGAGCTCGCAGACCATATACAATTTTGTCCACATCACGCGTATGGACGGCCACCTGATGTATGTTCCAGCCGCCTTCCTCCAAAGGCCTATATGGATCTTTTGCACTGAGGCTCGCGGCGCGGAAATCTCTGGCTGTATTTACCAGTTTTTCAATCAAGCTTTTACGATAATCCTTCAACTCTTTCATCGTTCCTCCATTAGCAAATCCAGCAGTGTGAAAATACTCCTGATAGCGTTATCCCTGGCATTTAACTACATCAACATTACTCGTCCACGGATTGGCACAAAGGCACCTGATCGCGGTTTTCGTATCCATTGAGGGGCAACCCTAAATATTGCGAGGGATCAAGTGTGTTCTTGATATCCAATTCATTCTTGAATTGACCGTTGCCATCATCTTTGACAATGGAAAAATGCAAGTGAACACCTACCGGGTTATTCGGGTCGCCTGAATAATTTCCCTGATAGCCAAGGAAGGTTCCTGCCTCAATAAATTTTTCAGATGTACCAGCAGGGAATTCAGAAGAGATGAATGAATTACCATATTGATCTGCCATATGTGTGTAATAAAGCCAGATCTGTCTTCCTGCTTGAAGCGGGTCATCTGGAACACGTACAATAACTGCGGACTTCCAATCGCGTGAGCGACTAAGATAGCCTGAATAGGCAGCGATCACCCGCGTAATGCCAATGTCTGTGCCTGCAAAGATGTCAACGCCCTGATGTGTATGACGCAGACCAAATGAATCTCCCCACAGGAAACCGGCAAAGCCATCTGTTGGAAAGAGAAAGGGGGCAGATCCGCAACGGGAACCGGCAGTCAGCTTCCAGTCTCTGTGTGAAGCGGGATTCCGTCTCCATTGATAGAACTTCTCAAGGCGCGCGGCATTTGGTCTGTATGTAAAATAGGCAGTTCCTGCTGCCGCAATGGCAGCAATGATGACAATTGAAATTATTAACAAGCGTTTGGACATGGACAAAATTATAACCGCTTGAATCAGATGAATTATTTTGAATGAATCCACCAGAAGATCCCAGACATAATTCTTACATGTTCGACCACAACGAAATATGTTAAAAGGTTACAAAGTTCTTGCCTTTTTTCCCTAAGTTAATATAATATTAATTAAGTAACGATAATGGCAAACCCACTGCGAGGTGGGGACGCAAAGTCATGGATCTGCTAACCTGATGCGTACAGATTGACAGACCGCCAGACCGCCGAAATTTTTTTATTCGGCGGTTCTTTTTTGTAAAGGAGGATCCAGCCCAAATAAACAAAAGAATTTTGTCCCAATATTGAGCAATATATTCTTGATATTCTTGAGAGGAGACAAGATCATGCATCGAAAGACCTTGAGTATTCTTTCGTTTGTGCTGGTGTTGGCGGTGGCATTCTCGGCTGTTGGGCCAGTTGCCGCACAGCCAAGCAGTAAATTCAAAGGGGGAGGGAATATTGAAGCAAGTCCCAATGGGGTTTATATCGTTCAGATGCTTAATGAGCCTGTGGTGGCCTATAACGGTGGAATCAATGGCTTACGACCAACAAGACCAGCACCAGGAACCAAGATTAATCCAAACAGCCCTGCAGTAGTGGCCTATGTTAACTATCTTGATTCCAGGCACAACGATGCATTGAGCAGAGCGGGTGGTCAGAAGCTTTATGATTATCGATACAGCTTCAATGGCTTTGCCGCCCGAATGACTCTCGCAGAAGCAAACAAAATGGCTGGAGTTGACGGTGTCCTCGCTGTTACACCCGACTCTCTCCAGAGTATGGATACCTCTTCTACACCGACCTTCCTGGGCCTTAATGCGCCAGGTGGTCTATGGGAACAGCTTGGCGGTCCAACCGGCAGCAGGAATGTTAATGGAGCTGGCGATGGGATTATCATCGGCATCGTCGACTCAGGCATCTGGCCTGAGAGCAAGAGCTTCACTGATCGCGACGCAAATGGAAGACTTATCTACCAGCAGATTTCTGGCTTCCATGGTAAATGTGATTCAGCGGAGATCGTCATCGATGGCTCGTGGGATGCCAACCTCTGCAATAAAAAGCTGGTTGCGGCGCAACACTTCAACGCAGCCTGGGGCGGCGACGCCGCCATTCAAGCGCAGCGGCCGTGGGAATTCCTCTCTCCGCGCGATTACAACTCGCATGGCACACACACGTCCTCTACCGCCGGCGGAAATTTTGGCGTTCAGGCAACGGGTCCTGCCTCTGTATTCGGCACAATTAGCGGTATGGCCCCCCGCGCCCGAGTCGCCATGTATAAGGCACTATGGTCCACGCAAGATGGATCTACAGCTAGTGGATTTACCGCCGACTTGGTTGAAGCGATTGACCAGGCCGTTGCCGATGGGGTGGATGTGATCAACTACTCCATTAGTGGCACCACAACCAACTTCCTCGATCCAGTTCAGGTTTCCTTCCTGTTTGCAGCAGATGCTGGTGTTTTTGTAGCAGCTTCTGCTGGCAACAGCGGTCCTACAACTGGAACCGTTGCACATCCCGGTCCATGGCTCACCACAGTTGCGGCCGGTACACATAATCGCAATGGTGCAGGCTCCGTAACACTCGGCAATGGAGTTACTTACTTTGGTGCTTCTGTGGCAACGGCTGTTGGACCAGCGTCCCTCATCAATGCTGAGAATGCAATTGCCACCCCGGTTCCTGATGATCCTGCTACGGCTTTTCTTGAAAGTGCTTTATGTGTCTCGGGAACACTCGACCCAGTAAAAACTGCTGGTAAGATTGTGGTTTGTGATCGAGGTGTAAATGCACGTGTTGACAAGAGCTTGGCCGTCCAGATGGCCGGTGGGGTAGGTATGATTCTTGTCAATGCTACTGCCAACTCACTAAATGCAGATTTTCACTTTGTTCCCACAGTTCATCTGCAAAACACCGATCGTACAGCTGTCCGGGCATATGCCGCGACTTCTGGTGCTACAGCGACTATCAATCAGGCGACCATTGTCTTCGATGTCCCAGCTCCATTCACTGCAGCGTTCTCGTCACGCGGTCCCTTAAATGCTGGTGGCGGTGATCTGCTGAAACCTGATGTAATTGCTCCCGGGCAGGATATCCTGGCCTCCGTTTCACCTGCTATCAACGGCCGTGATTTCGATCTGCTGAGCGGTACATCCATGTCCAGTCCTCATGTCGCGGGTCTTGGTGCATTGCTGAAAGATCTGCATCCCAACTGGTCACCGATGATGATCAAATCCGCATTGATGACATCCGGGTATGATGTTTTGGATGGTCCTAGTACTAATCCGCTTGTGATCTTCCGCCAGGGTGCTGGTCATGTTCGACCTAACAGTGCCGCGAATCCTGGGTTGGTCTACAACTCGGGCTTTAATGACTGGCTTGCGTTCCTTTGCGGAACAACAACTGGTGTCAGTGCAGCCACATGCTCGGCCTTAGTGGGAGCCGGGTATTCAACGGATCCAAGCAATCTTAATGTCGCCTCCATTGCCATTGGCGATTTGCCTGGCACACAGACTGTCACTCGCAAAGTGACAAACGTGGGTGGTGCGGCGGCTACCTACACTGCCGCTGTGACTGGTCTGACTGGCATCAATGTTGTAGTTACGCCCTCCTCCTTCTCGATCAATCCTGGGGAGACGAAGTCATATACTGTAACATTTACCACAACAACTGCGGCTTTGAACACGTATGTTGGTGGACAACTGACCTGGAGTGGTGGTGGTTACTCGGTTCGCTCACCTCTAGTCGTGCGTCCTGTGGCGTTGGGAGCACCTGCCTCGGTTTCGAGCAATGGCAGTACTATCAACTACAATGTGTTGTTTGGTTATACGGGATCATTTAGCGCTGCGGCTCGTGGTCTTGTTCCGGCAACAACCTTTGTTGACACGATCACGGACGATCCGGGTGATAGCTTTACCAGAGGTGGTCCTGGCACAAAGAGTTATACAGTCGTTGTTCCGGCTGGTAGTACCTATGCGCGTTTCTCATTATTCAATGAGAATGTAAGCCCGGCCAGCGATATTGACTTGTACGTGTACAATAGTGCGAATCAATTAGTTGGTGCGAGTGGTGGTGGGACATCCGCAGAGGAAGTTAACCTTCTCAACCCGGCGTCTGATACCTACACAGTTTGGGTACATGGCTTCGCAGTACAAACTACAGCCAACTTTACCCTGTTCACCTGGGTGCTAGGCGATACAGCGGCTGGCAATATGACAGTTGCTGCTCCCGCATCTGCCACATTGGGAACCTCTGGTACGATCACTCTGACCTTCAGTGGTTTGGCTGCGGGTACGAAATATCTCGGCAGTGTCGCTTATAGTGGTGTTGCCGGATTGCCCAACCCGACCATTGTTCGTGTCGATCCGTAATTTTAAGACAGTCAAGTAGTAAACAGGCTGGCAGAAGAACTGCCAGCCTGTCTTTTGTTATGTGGGACTATTCTGAAATTGATGCAATCATTAAGTACAACAACTC
>DAINRK010000040.1:0-15944 GCA_036741855.1 Anaerolineales bacterium | reverse complement strand
TCTTTTCGTTCGTATGAAGCGTAATCCTGTTCCGTTTTTTACCGCTAACTGTATATATTTGTGTCGGTGACGTTGCCGTTGAGAAGGAGAAGGTAAAGACATCATCTTTCTTATCATAATCAACATGCTCGAGCATCCCATTATCCAAAGGCTTGAGTCCAACCAATGTATGTTTCAGAGTCATCAGGCGTTTCCTCTCATTGAACTCGCCCTCATAGACCCAGGAGCACCCATCCATATTGAAAACGATAAGATAACGATCCTTCTTGAGATGGACAAGTTCGACCATCTCTCCGACACCTTTATGTTTAATGCCTTTCAGTTGCACGGGTTCGATGATGTCTGGTTTCCGAAAGTCGAGGTAGCCAAGGCTATACGTATCCTCAAAGAGCGAACTAACTACGACCGCGCCCTTTTCACTTGGCGAAAACACTGTGGAACCAAGGCCATTCAGAGGAACGATTTCTCCCTCACTACGATCTTCCAAAGGTTTACCATACAAGACTTTGTTCTTTCCACCACTCCATAAATACAAAACGCTATCGCCCACAGTATAGCCTGTGCCCAGCAATAACTTCTTATGACCTTTGTCATAATGAGCAACAATCAGCACAAATTCACTCTCAGCGATCTTCGTGAATTTTCCAGTCTTTAGATCCGCGCGATACGTTTCAATTAAGGGCTTATCACGCCGTTCTGCAGCCAGATAAAGGATATTTTTTTCAGCGTCACACTCACCGAGATGGACTCGATAGTCCGCAAAGAAATTGTTGAACGCTGGCTCAGGAAAACCGCCATCTATAGGAATGACCATCGGCTGATAGTTCTCATCGCCATCTTTATCGATCATCACTAAAATCTTGTTGAGTTTGGGAAAAGCGTAGAACGATAATCCGCCAATCAAGTGTGGATTTTGCAAAGCAATATTCGGTGGAAGCAAGGGTTCGGGAACACTGCCACCATACTTCATGGCATACAAACTTAACTTACCAGATTCATTGCTCAAGAAGAATATACGATTATCCGCATGTTGTGGAACAACAAATAGACGAGCCGACATTAACGATTCAACACGATACATAACCTAAGCTCCTTTGAAATACATTTTGATATTTTCGAATAATGTTAGATCAATATAGAGAATTAACATTTTGACTATACGCAGAACTAAATAATGATTCCACCACCGATCAAAACATCTTCTCGATAGAAGACGGCTGCCTGCCCTGCTGTGATATCTCGCTGTGGCGTGTCAAACTGGACCTGGACCTGCTCGCCGTTATCCATTGGCGTGACGATTGCTTCGACCTCTTTCGCGGTGTAGCGAGTCTTTACCTCCGCACGGAACGATTCATGAGGCGCTTCCTCTCTCACCCACTTGACATCACGCGCAGTCAATTCGTGCGAGCCAAGTTCTTCCAACGTGCCCACGACTAAGGTATTGCTTAATGCTTGTTTTGTAATCACATAGAGAGGCATAGGTGATGCCACGCCCAATCCTTTTCTTTGACCGATCGTATAATTGGCAAGTCCATTGTGACGACCAAGCACTCTTCCGTTGAGTGTCACAATCTCTCCTTCCTGAAGCATCTCTGGCGCGTTACGCTTTAGGAAGTTGCGATAATCCTCCCCAGCAAGAAAACAAAGGTCTTGTGAATCTTTGCGCGTCGCAGTTGACAAGTCATATTTTTCCGCAATCTTTCGAATCTCCGGCTTGGTGTAATCGCCAATAGGGAACAGAGCATGCTTTAGTTTTTCTTGTCCCAAAACATGCAGCACGTACGATTGATCCTTAGAGCGATCCACCGCTCTTAACAGTTCACTCTTTCCGTCTTCGGTTCTCCTGATACGCACATAATGCCCTGTTGCCATAAATTCTGCATCTAATGCCAGCGCATGTTCCAGTAGAAACGTCCAACGAATTTGGCGATTGCAGATCAAACATGGATTCGGCGTCTCGCCACGCGCGTATCCATCCAGGAAGTATTGCACAACGGTATTGTGGAATACATCCTTTGCATCGATCACATAAAATGGAATATCAAGTTTCGCCGCCACACGACGCGCCTGCGCCATCGAGTCCGGTGTGCAGCAGCGGTTGGAGTCTTCCTTGCCGGGTTCACTCCATAACCGAAGCATCATGCCAACGACATCATAGCCCTGCTCTTTGAGCAAGGCCGCTGCTACAGAGGAATCCACTCCTCCAGACATGGCTACAACAACTTTCGTCATGGATAATTTATTTTTCTCAATTTGTCGTCTTCATCTGTGGTTCAGCTTCCTGGCCTTCTCGACGAGGGAAGGTAAAACGGATAGAAACGACTCCACATGCTCAGGCAATACATCTTTTCCAAGAGTCACGCGCAAGGAACCCAGTCCCCAATCGCGAGATAAGCCAATTGCAGTCATCACTTCACTTGGTTCGGGATTCCCGGTTTTGCACGCTGAGCCGGATGAGCAGGCAAAACCTGCTGCGTCCAGAAGAGTGAGTAAGAGATTTCCATCCATATTTTGGAAGGCAAAACTCGCGTGATGCGGAAGACGCGACTCTAGATCGCCGGTAAGCTGCGAATCAGGAATGGTTTCAAGTACTGTGCCAATGATCTTGTCGCGCAGTGGCCTCACGTGCGTGGTACGCTGTTCACGTTCTTCATTTGTCAATCGCAGGGCTTCTGCAAAACCAACAATATAAGGAACATTCTGCGTTCCCGCGCGCAGACTGAATTCCTGCCCCCCACCTGTAAGATGTGAGAGGAGCGGCGTTCCCTTGCGGACATATAACGCGCCCACACCTTTGGGTCCATAAAACTTATGCGCGCCAAGCGACATCATATCGACACCAAGTGCCTGAACATCCAAAGGCAAATATGCCGCGGCTTGAACGGCATCGGTATGGAACAAAATATGATTCGCGCGACAAATCTCGGCAATCTCTTTGATCGGATTGATCGTGCCAATCTCGTTATTGGCATACATCACAGAGACAATCGCGGTGTCCCCGCAAATCGCCTTTGACACAATTTCCGGTGTGACCATGCCGCGTTCGTTCACATCCAGCCATTCGATCAAAAAGCCTTCATATTTTTCAAGGTGCAATAACGTTTTTGTGACAGCAGGATGCTCTGCACGCGAAGCAAGTATCCATTTCGTGCCTGTTTTCTCGCGCATCGCATACGCCGCGCCGCGAATCGCGAGATTATCTGATTCAGATCCACAGGACGTGAAGATGATTTCATCGGGCCTGCAATTCAGTATCGAGGCAACCGTCTCACGCGCGGAATCGATCGCAGATTCGGCAATCTGTCCATAACGGTGAACAGAGGAAGGGTTCCCGAACGAAGCGGAGAAATAAGGGGACATCGCGTCCAGGACGCGCGTGTCCATTGGAGTTGTTGCGGAATAGTCAAGGTAAATCATAGGCGGCTAGATTATAGCATGGTGAGAATAGGAACATTGTAGGGGGTGCATCCGTTAATCAATGGGAAAATTACAGGTAAAATATCGTCTCTCTTTGAAAGGAGTGCTAATGCTTAAATTTCGATTAATGGCCGGTGTGCAATCATTGGTCATGATAAGTGTCTTGTTATTAACTGCATGTGGAGCAACCCCAGCAGATGTAGCGACACCAACTCCAAACGTGAATGTGGATGCGATCCGAACGGAGGCGGTTTCGACCTTTGCTTCGGGTCTTACTATGACCGCGGCTGCCGCGCCCTCCGATACCCCGATTCCTACGCTGTCGCCTGCCCCTACCTTCCCGCCACTTGCCACAAGCACCGCTGGAACACCATTTGCCAGCGGTCCGACAATTGCACCGACTGCTGGTTGTTATGGCTTGCGCTTTGTCAGCGATGTAAGCATACCTGACAATACAACCATGACCCCTGGTCAGGCTTTTACAAAGACATGGAAGGTCTTGAATGCTGGCACGTGTGCCTGGGATGCCGGATTTAAATTCGCCTTCGTGGGCGGCGAACAAATGGGAGGCACGACCCAAACGCTGTCTGCATCAGTGGCAGCTGGATCCACATTCGATATATCAGTCCCCATGACCGCGCCAAATAGGACCGGTACTCTTCGCGGCAACTGGCGTATGTCCACAGCAGCGGGACAATTCTTTGGCGATGAAGTCTACGTCCAGATCTCGGTAGGAGGGTCAGCCAGCACAGCAACGAACACGACAGGCGCACCCGTTCCGACGAATACAGCAACCGCTACACCAACTCCAACTCCGTAATCAAAAAAGTCCCTTCTGAAGCGAGGGGACTTTTGTTATTCGTTAGAACACTTCCAAGGTTCCGCGGCGTTTGGCTTGCACTTCAAACCACGCAAATAAAACGTATCCTAAAAAGCCATACAACAAACCGATCCCAAGTTCACTCCACATCAGAGGAGCAACATCACTAAATCGCGCCCCATCGACTAACAGACGTGCGGCAGCAATTCCGCGCGTAAGAGGCAAAGCCCATGAAATGGACTGCATGATCGGAGGCAAGCGCTCTATTGCAATATTTGCTCCGGAAAATATCAACAAAGCAAAATAGACAAAGTTGTTGAT
Source organism: Anaerolineales bacterium (assembly GCA_036741855.1). Taxonomy (GTDB): domain Bacteria; phylum Chloroflexota; class Anaerolineae; order Anaerolineales; family Villigracilaceae; genus Defluviilinea. The sequence continues at coordinate 11,386 of DAINRK010000040.1, read as the reverse complement.
GAACATGACATTCACCGTGATCAAACTCATGCAGCCTAACAACAAGCCCAGGCCACAGGTACTGACTGTTGTAATGAAGATGATCAGCGCGAGCGCAGGTAGATCGGTTTTAGAAAAATCTATCCCAAACAAGAGCGCGCCCCAGATCAGAGCAATCACCACACCTAGTGCACCGTCTATGACATGCATAAAGGCGCGTCCAAAAAAAGTGACGAAACGATTTGCAGGCGTACCGAAGAGATAAGGCAACGTCCCGGCATCGCGTTCGCCGCCGACGCTCATTGTCACACCGAAAATGCCGCTCACAGCAGTGATCTGGATCGCATTCCCAATCACATAAAATCCTGTATTATCTGCGCCTGTGGCATATGTCCCCAGATAGACAAAGAAGAACATCTGCGCAAGAGGCATGAATATCTTGGATGCCAAATATTGTGCGGGACGAAACCAGTGGAAGAGAGCGACATAAGAGAGCATGGCTCCCTGCCAGAAGAGACGAAGGTTGTTAGTGAGGGTACGCATAGTAATTTCCGATTACGATTTGCGCTTCGACTGCGGCTTTTCGACGATCACTCAAAGCCTCCGCTCAGCACGAAGTATTATTCCATTCCAAGAGTCGCGTCGACGCGGGCTTTGTAAAGCATGATCTTGAACAGACGTGAAGCAATAAGCAGGTCAATGAGTGAAAAGAGGAGCATCATGCCCCACGCAAAGAGTATCTCATTGAAAGGCGCGCCAGCGGTCGACGTGCCGTGAAGCGCAATCGCTGCCCAATATGGTGGGAGCAGGTACGAGATGGGAGAAGTCCATCCGGGTAGGAGCGCGATCGGGAAAAGAAATCCACATAAAACATAGATGGGAAATTCCATGGCATTTTGCCAGTGACGCACACCAGGATTCATTACAAAGACAGGCGCGATGACCAAGCCGAAGCTAATAAAGGCGATGATAGTCAAAAATATTGAGATCGCAAATAGAAGCGGTTGCTGAACCGTAAGCGAATACCCAAAAAGTAGCGATGCAATGAAATAGCCCGTGAACATGGAGATAAGCGATTGAACGACGTTCGCGAGATTCTTTCCAAATATAATCACTTCAAATGGAGTCGGTAAAGCCACCAGCGACTCCAGTGTTCCCGACCAGCGCTCGTCATTGATACTGTTCCCCGAAACAAACAGCAAACTTGACCACAAACCCGTCAGCCCGCTGCCAACCACAACGAACATCGCAATGTCGCCGCCTTTGTCCATCAGCATCCACAATGCAAGCAGCGCAATAATAATCGGCTGGAATAACACCGCGAACAGGATAAACCCATCCGTCAACTGTTGGCGAATCGTCATCTCAGCAACGATAAGAATCGTGCGCCAATATTTCAACAGGACTTTCACATTCATGCGTTTCCTCCAACCAGGCGAACATAAGCATCCTCGAGCGTTGGCTCGCGGACAACAACACGGCCCACGCGCTGACCTTCGATGGCTCCCATGATGTCTGGCACGGCCTCCGCCCCGCGCGCAGTCTGCACGAGGAGCATCTGTTTTTGTTCATGATCCTCAATGGATAGAGAGTCAACAAACGGCAACGCGCGCAATGAATCAAGTATGGCTTCAGGAATACCGAAAGTCTCAACCTCAACTACATTCAAATCCTTGACGTGTGATTTGAGGCCGCCAGGGGTATCCAGCGCAATAATGCGGCCGTGATTGATGACAGCGATGCGGTCGCACAGTGCATCCGCTTCGAACATGTAATGTGTGGTAAGCAAAATGGTCTTCTTTTCAGATTGCAACGTAAGAATCACCTGACGAAACTCGCGTGCCCCGACAGGGTCGAGCCCCAGCGTGGGTTCATCGAGGAAGAGAACATCAGGGTCATGCAGAAGCGTTCGTGCTACATGCAAGCGCTGCTTCATGCCCCGCGAATATCCACCGACACTTTCATCTCCGCGTCCATTTAGCCCAACAAGATCCATAAGATATGAAATGCGTTTCTTTGAGACATCCGGATCAATGCCATACAGACTAGCAAAATAACGGAGGTTATCGATGCCCGAAAGCCTCCAATATAAGCCTCGCTCACCGCCGAAGATGAATCCGATGCATCTACGAACTTCATCGGCTCGGGCGACAACATCGAATCCTTTAACGGAGGCAGTTCCCTCGGTCGGGATGAGAAGCGTAGTCAACATCTTGGTCGTGGTCGTCTTGCCGGCTCCATTCGGGCCGAGCAGCCCGAATAACTCTCCTTCCTGAATCTCAAACGACACGTTATCCACTGCAACAATTTCTTTGACAGTTCTTTTAATCACACCAATATTGGACTTAAAGACACGACGAAGATGGGATACTTCAATTGCGTTCATTTGATTGCCTGTATTTGGGATATAAAGATTCTACACGATTTCCCATAAAAACTGCCGCACCATTTATGCAAAGACCAGTGTTAAACATCCGTGATAACATTACCAACAAGAGGACTTGATGATCGTTGCATTATTTGATAGTGACGGCACACTTTATTCCAACCAAATGGGTTTCGGAATGATGAAATATGAAGAGATGAATGGACGCCGTGCCAAGGCAAAGCTTTATTATGCATCCCTGATGCCCGGTTATTTTTTAAACAAATCAGGATTAATGAAGCCAGAAAGATTTCAGCACAGTCTGATTATGGGATTGACTAAATTTTTCAAAGACTCGAATTTGGAAGACAGCATGTCTTTGTTCACTTGGGTTGTGAAAGAATATCTCTTGCCTGCGAAGCGTACTGATGTGGTCAATCGGTTGAAAGAACACCAAGAGAAAGGACACCGGGTTGTGATAGTTTCAGGATCGTTCACACCTTGTCTTGAGATGATTGGTGAGCATTTTGGAGTTACTGATCTGATTGGTACTCAGCTTGAGATCCAGAATGAACGGTATACAGGAAAAATCATCCCGCCATTAATTACAGGGACTGCGAAAGCCGAGAAGATACGCGAGCTGTTGTCTACTTATAGCGAAGCTGTGGATTGGGATTCAAGCTACGCATATGGTGATTCGTTTACAGACCGCGATATGTTAAATTTGGTTGGGCATCCGGTGGCGGTGTATCCCGATAAGAAATTGCATAATCTAGCGAAAGAAAAGAACTGGGAAATCGTAGGGACGCCGAAAGAATAATTTTCAAAGCCTTGACAGCATCAATGCAACGGGTGTACCATCTCGCAACTCTATGCTCCTTGGCGTAGAGTCTTTTTATTCCCCATCCCTATCAATTTAATAGATGCACCTTCCGACTGGAAATACAGTCGGAAGATTCATGTAAGTTAACGCGCGTTAACTCACCCGACCATTTCCGGGTTCTCTAAAATCCACACATAAGGAGTGTGAATCATGTCCGAATCAATTAGCAAGAATAAAGCCTTGATGCGTCGCATCTATGAAGAGATGTGGAACGCAGGCAATCCATCTCTCGCGGTTGAGATCTTCGACCGGCCGGAAGGCGTGGCACGATTCGTGAGTCAGTTTCTTATATCCTTCCCCGATCTGCAACATAGCATTGAAGGAATGATCGAGGAGGGAAATCAGGTCGCCGTTCAGTTTTCCGCCCGTGGGACACACCAGGGTCGATGGCTGGAATTTCCTCCAACTGGGAGATCGATCCAGTATACAGGTGTAACGGTAGCGAGCATCGAAGCAAACAAAATCATCAAACATTACACCTGGTGGGATAAGAATAGTCTTGTGGAGCAAATCAGTAACGAGTAATTAGAAGGCGGACGAGGAGACTCGTCCGCTTTCAATTTGATTACCACAGTTTAAGTTCAACACTCTTGACAATGCAAATCCATCGACTTATAATGCAATCGGTTGCATAAACTAGGATATCGATGAGCAAAAGAACTGTAAAAAACATTGCTGATCTCGCCGCGTTGGCTGGAGTTTCAAAGTCGACGGTTTCCAGGGCGTTAAATGACAGTCCGTTGATCGGCGAAGATACCAAAACCCGAATCCGCACATTGGCGCGCCAGCACAATTTCCAGATCAATGCCCCCGCCCGCCAGCTGAGCATGCAGCAGAGCCGGACGATTGCCTTCGTGACCCACGCTTACCATAAGGATTTCTCGGTCGCCGATCTCTTTGGACTTGAGATTTTGGGAGGCGTTTCGAACGGCCTCGCAAAACAGGGCTATGACCTGCTGGTAATTCATGTGAATCCGCAGGATACAAAATGGGCGCACCAATACTTTGACACCGGCCGCGTAGACGGCTTCATCCTGATGACCTCCACTCGCAAGCAGTCTCACGTCAAGGCGCTCACAGAAATCGACGCTCCCTTCATTATTTGGGGCGTTCCCCAACCGAATCAGAAGTATTGTTCTGTCACTGGGGATAATTTCAGCGGCGGAAGATTAGCCGCTGACCATCTGATTGCATCGGGAAGGAAGGAAATCGGCTTCATCGGAGGCCCGTCTTATGAACTGGAGGTGCAGCATCGGCTCGAAGGATATAAGGCAGCTTTGCAGGCTGCAGGTCAGAGAATTGATCCCGACTTGATCGAATATGGAGATTTCTCGAACACCTCTGGCGCAGAAGCGATGCACCGATTGTTGGAAAAACAGCCAGCTCTTGATGCAGTTTTCGTTAATAGCGATTTGATGGCCATTGCCGCGATGGACGCCATTCGCGAAACGGGACGCCATGTTCCAGATGACATTGCGGTTGTGGGCTACGATGATCTTTCCATTGCTGAGCATAGCAATCCTCCCCTAACAACAATCCGGCAGAACATTCCCCTAGCAGGAAAGTTGCTTGCACAAAATCTCATCCAATATTTGCAATCCGGATTAACTACAAATGTATCTATTCCGGTCGAATTGATCATCAGAAAATCGACCTAAAGATCGTCGCTTTTTTTTGAGGGTTTATGCAACCGATTGCACAAATTCCTCTTTCAATCTATTCCTAACTAACCACGAAAGGAAAATAAAATGAACATCCACCCCTCTTTCACCAATCTCCGCAGTCACATATCGTACAAGTTTTCTGCACTGAGAACGCGTGCTTTGCGCGATATGTTCTGGACAAAATTGACTGGCAGAAATTCCAGCCTGGCAACTTTTCCTGAAGAACTACGCTCTGACAGCCCAAATAAAAAATTGCTGGGTGTAAGGGAGATCCGTGTTGATCAGATCATTGGCACACTGAATAGATTCAGCGATTTCGATCACGAATTCCGCCCAGTGAAAAAGCATCTGATCAATCGTTGGGTTGATACTTTCATCAGTCTGCATCATGATGAATGGTCGCCTATTCTCGTACATAAGATCGGAGAACAATATTATGTTGAAGATGGACATCATCGGGTTTCTGTAGCGCGATCTGTTGGAATGGTCTTTATTGAAGCAAAAATTTGGGAGTATTCCACAGTGCAAAAACCACAAGAATTTTCACAGCGCATGGTATGCGCCGAACATGGTACGTCGAAATCCTATGTGACAGGATAGTCTCCGAAGAGGATAAACGAAAAGCGGACGAGTCTCCTCGTCCGCTTTTGATTTTTAGAATCGGCACAAAGCTAGTGACTATTGATCCAATCGAGTACTTCCTGTCTATCCACGCGATAGGCGAAGTCTGTGCCGCGGCAGATCGGGTTCAAGCCAAAGGAGGTAACACCCACAATGAGGTTTGAATTGGGATCGCCAAGAAATACCGGTCCGCCAGAGTCACCCGAGCAAGTGCCACCCCGATCATTCCCATTTCCCTGCGTCTGGAGGTTGAAACCATCGGTGAGCGCGCTTCCAAGATTCACCAGGGTGGATTCTGCCATCAACCGAGAACGGAATGAGGTGTTCGGCTTGCCATTGTGCGGCTGCTGCGACAGGGTGAGGCCATAGCCGCTGACTGTGAAGATCGTATCGTCCGTTCCGCGCGCAGTGGCCAGATCATCAAGTTCTCCATCCGACGGAAGCTCACCGTACTCCGACAATTCAATGGGCTGATCCAGGATAAGCAGGCCCACATCATTCGTATTGGGAAAACCGCCGTTGGCGAAATCGAAGTCGTAGAGTTCGTCGGACGTGGCGCATACAACTCCCAATGTGGCACCGGCACAAGTCTCCGGATAGCCGGTTATTGGGTCGATCCCAGTGGCCGGGTCAAAGTTCGCTCCCGCATCCTGCTGGAAGTAGACACGCGCTGAACCAACACCTGCTGTGCAATGTCCTGCTGTGAGGAAGGTAGTTGAGTCGAGCAGTGAACCGCTGCAGCGATGTGAGAACTGACCGGACTCATCATAGAAAACCACCAGCCCGACGAAGGGATGGTCGAAGTCATTTACCCAGTTTTTTGTGATCGCACCGGCAGGGACAGCCATCACCAGGGCCAGCACAACTACAGCGATACACACGAACAGTTTTCTACGCATCATATTTTTCCTTTCTTTGGAATGAAGAATTTTTCTTGCCTGCTGTATTCACATTATAGATAGCAAGTATTGACTGACAACAGTGCTGGGGAACTGTTTTTGTTTCACTTATATGAGATTTTGATTAAGTATTTCATTACAAGGAAATTAGCACCTTTGTCCCATGATGTTCTGATGCACACATCGTTTTACATATTAACATTGGAGGTTCATCATGACTACATATGAAACACCCAAACGGCCCCTAAATTCACAGCTTGGCGCCATCATAATTCTGACAATCTTCATCGCGGTGATCGCTGTAATTGGCGTCCGTGCGATTCAAGTCCTGCGTCAAGCGGCAACAGGTGCCGTGATAAAAGTGCCTGGCGATTATCCAACGATCCAGGCTGCAATTGATGCTGCAAAGCCTGGAGATATCGTTCAGGTGGGCGCAGGACTATACAATGAGAACCTGTCACTTAATAAACCGGTCACGTTGGTTGGAGAAACCTTTGACGAAGTCAACCCGGTGAACAACCAGAGTATTTTGGATGGTGGGACCGGCGCAGCAGCCATCACAATTCCCTCAGGCCTGACACAGATGCCTACAGTTCGAGGATTGGCGATCCAAAATGGTATGAATGGTATTCAAGCCTCCTCCCCATTCATTGCTGAATTTAACTTTTTGCAATCCGCAGTGAATCAAGTTTCCTATCAGGTTGGTGGAGGTGGATTCAACCGGGGTAATATCTATTTCAACGCGGCTGATAACGCGATTCGCCTTGATAATATTGACCGACCTCTACTGATCGAAAACAATCGCATCCTGTATAGCGGTGATGATGGCATCGAGATCAGCCTGCAAAATGCGGCAGTCCCACCCACTCTGATTGAGATTGACATTTGGAACAATATGATCCTTGGGAACCGGGAGGATGGTATTCAATTTGTTGACCATCCAGCTGATCCGCAGGATACCAACCGTCGCTTTGTGATCGCGGGCAACCTGATTGCCAACAGTAAAAAGGCCGGCATCGGCCTGATGCCCAATGCCAACACGCTGGAAGATTATTCGGGCGCAGATGTCGTGGAAGCCATCCGAGTCTTCAACAATACCTTTTATGGGAATGATTATGGCGTTTCGGGCGGCGACAATTTAGTGGCATTTAACAATATCATCGCCAGCTCATTGAACGTTGGCGCCTGGAGAGTGCAAGGTCCGGACGGAGCTAACTCTGTCGTGGCGTACACTTTGTTCCATAACAATCGCCTCGACGCTGATCAATCCACTTTGGGAGTAGGTAATATCTCGGGAGATCCGCTTTTCGTAGCTGCACCCAATCCGGGTCCAGACGGAGTGTGGGAAACAGTAGACGATGATTTTAGCGGACTCGTACTCGGTTCTGGATCCCCCGCAATTGATAAGGGCGTTACACAGTATGTTGCAGTTAATGGCGAACCTATTCCACCGAATCCAATTACCGGTTTCACAGGCGCAGCGCCAGACTTAGGATGGAGGGAATTCGGAGCCCCGATATTCATGACGCCGACTCCGACGCCAATCAATTCGCTCACACCTTTGCCCACTTTTACACCCGTGACTTTGACTCCTACATTGACCATCACGCCTACCATCGCCGCCTCAGCCACGCCTCTAACACCGACCGTTACACCCAGCTCACCAACCGCGCAGCCTTCTGCAACCGTTGCCTCGCCAACTGTAATTGCTCCTTCGGCAACCAGCACAGCAACACCAGTGCCAGTGACAATACAGCAAGTGACTCCCAATACCGCACAGGCCAATACAACTGTGCCCGTTACGATTATTGGATCTGGGTTTCAGTCTGGAGCCACTGTGACCTTTGAAGGAGTCCAGGGTCCCCCTCAGGAGGTCATTACTGTACAAGTGGTCAACTCAACGACAATCATAATTACTCTGACCGCAAGAAACGATGGCACACAAGGTGCACAAGTCTGGGATATCCGCGTGACCAACCCGGATACTTCAACTGCTGTATTAGCCGACGCGTTCACAGTTGTTCCAGCACCGTAAAAAGTAATAGATAAGATAGATAAAACAGGCAGGACACGGTTGTGTCCTGCTTGTTTCTGAATTGTGCGTTCTTCGCTATGTTGCTTTGTAACCTTACCTGGGACAGTGGATAAACTTGTTATGGCACAGCAATCACCAGCCACCAGCCAGGCCCTCCGGGATCACCATTATTTTGCCAGGCGTTCCAAACCCCTTCACCGCCATACCAGTCCGCTGATTCTTTTGTGCCCGTGAGCGGATCGTTGAAATGGATGACAATCGCATTGCCTCTCGCAGGGTCAACTGAAATACCAGTGACAACAATAAAGTGAGCTTCTGATTCTGGATCACTGAAGTTGGAGAGCACATCGATAATGACCGGATCACCTGTGCGCAACTTTCGAATCAACAATGATAGTCCCTCACTGGAATTTCTCACCCTACCGATGGAAATATCCTCTGTATAATTTTGAGCAATCTTCACCATATTTGCTGGACTGGTAAAAGGTGGGACGCCCGGCGTGAAATATCCTTGCGCAGTAGCATAGTCAATCACTTGCTGCTCACTGAGAGGAGTTTGTGGGTAGGCATAGTTATATGCCATCGCAATGACTGCCTCGCCGCATGAAGTACCAGTTAGCTGCTTCAAAACTGGAACTTGCAAATTCAACGGATCTTGCGCAAGCCGCGAGATGGAATATTGGTTCATCATTTGTCGGAAGCCTGCAAGTGCCAGAGCACCAATGCCAATCAAGCTGAGAATTTTCAAACGCGGTAGTTTTTTCGTTTCCATAAGACTTTCCGTATGCTTTATCAAAATCTGTAAATTAGCTCTGCCAAGTAACTTAACTCCTGGCATAACAATTAACGAAGCGTCTGTAGTCTTGACGCGTGCATATTCAGCGCGCTTACGCGCGAAACAAGATGAATTCTTCTAATTCATAAATGGCCAGTTAGAGTTTCTTAAGATCATGTTAATGATCCGAAGCCAGTAGACAAAATACATGGATGCCGTAAGAAACCAGTAATCTTCAGGTAATAGCTTCTTAAGATGTGCGGGTTACGATGCAAGGGTCGAGCCAGAAAAAAGATTTTGTATCAAGGAGATTTGAAAATGAAAAACATCAAACTATTGAACCGCATCAGTGCCCGCTTATTATTGGCAGCCGTGTTTTTACTTCCATTGATTGCTGGAGTCACAGTTCCTGCCATCGCGGCGTCCGATAATTCCAGTGGTGCTTTATACACTCTGACGAATGCAGCGAGCGGAAATGAAGTGCTGGCTTATTATCGTTCGGCAGATGGCTCCCTCTCTTTTCAGGCCGCATACCCGACAGGCGGACTGGGCAGCGGTACAGGACTTGGATCGCAAAGCGCTGTGATCCTCAGTAAGAATAATCAGTGGTTATATGCTGTCAATGCGGGGAGCAATCAAATTTCTGCATTCGCAGTGAATTCAAAGGGCCTGGAGTTAGTGGATGTCGTCGATTCCGGTGGAGTCCGACCGATAAGTTTAACAGTTTACAAGGATTGGCTCTATGTCCTTAATGCTGGCAATAGTGGCAATATCAGCGGCTTCGCCATTGAACAGGATGGGTCGTTATCGCCATTGGCTGGTTCAACACAACCTGTTAGCAATGGTGGTGTGGGAGCCGCGCCTGGCCTGGCACAGATTGCCTTCAGCTCTGACGGAAGCACACTGGTTGTAACTGAGAAGACAACCAACCTAATCAATACATATCAGGTGGAAAATGGCCTTGCAGGTACGCCGGTGACTCATGCTTCATCGGGTGCTGTACCTTTTGGCTTCGCCTTCGACCGTCATGGGCATGCTATTGTCTCGGAGGCTTCCGGTGCAGTTTCTTCCTATCAAATTGACGGAAGTAGCTTCAGCGTGATCAGCCCCTCGGTGGTGAATACACAAGTCGCAGCGTGCTGGATCGCTATCTCCAAGAACGGCAAGTTCGCTTACACAACTAATGCGGGCAGTGGATCGATTTCCAGCTATCAGCTTGGCGAAGATGGTTCCCTAACTCTTCTCAATCCGGTAGCGGGTTCAACTGGTGCAGGCAGCAGCCCTGTTGATATGGCCTTCAGCGTGAACGGGAGATATCTGTATGTTTTGGGTTCGGCTGCGCATACGATCGCGATCTTCGAGTTAGGTGCAGATGGAAGTCTGGCATCCATTGGCAGCGTCACCGTTCCAGCAGGTGTAGTTGGACTTGCCGCTCACTAATCAATCTTGAAATAAGAGAAGTCGTTCCTTTGTGAGGAGTGGCTCGACATGAATCAGGTTGGCAAGTGGAAGTTTGCCAACCTGATTTCTTTTCCATTCTATGTAAATAGGATTTTGATAAGTCTCTTTCCAGGCTCAATACAATATATCCTGGTTTGCCTGATCCGCTTCTTCAAATATCTTTTTGACTTCATCCTTCATTTCAGTAGAGACGCCAGCGGTCTGCGGAATGAACTTGACCATATCCCGCGCCTGACGCAATAAATCCTTGACTTGCGCAATATACGAGAAATCACTTTTTCCCAGCCCGCCTTGAGGGACGGGAAAGTCGCGGGCTTGTTGAATCAATTTACGGGCCCGAATGATTCGTTCTGTGGCAGGAATCAGTTTTGCCATGGCTGCTCCTTAATACTTATGCTGGGGCCGGTCCAATTTGCTGCATCAGGCTGATTCCGTCCTCTTCACCCCAATGTTCGACGATCTTTCCGTCCACGATGCGAAACATGTCGAACCAGGTGGTTGTGTATTTCTTCGTCGCGTCCTTGGGATCAGTCGCTTCTCGAACGAAGCTCAGGATGACCAGGTCGCCTTCGGCGACCACGGCGACCAGCGGCGCCTTGACTCGGGAATCAACTGGTTTGGGCTTGGTGAACTTGGAAAAGAACTCGACGAACGCGGCTCGCCCGGTGGGAACGTTCGGGTTGTGCTGGACGTAAGACTCTGCC
>DAINRK010000039.1:0-15954 GCA_036741855.1 Anaerolineales bacterium | reverse complement strand
AATAAAAGAGATAAACAGGATAATCGCTTGCAGGAATTGTGTTGTAAAGAAAAGCGGCTGGGCGAACTTTAGATCCTTCCAGTTCTTAAGAAAGCGCACACCGAGCAAGCCGATTAAACTTGTGAAACCAAGAGTGAAAGTGATCCAATCATTGGACACATTAAGCGCGTTCTCAAAACGAAGTGCGCTGAACGTGAGCGCGATAAACGATGCCAGGCTGAACAATCTTGATTCATAGAACCACGTGCCGAATGCCCATATGATTGCCATGAAAATAAATATGGCAGACCAATACATGTGGTTTCCCTGCGCGGATAGCTTCAGCAGGTCTGCGATCACACTGGCATCAATGGGAAGCAGGAAAGAAAATACAATCGCGAACGCAAAACTTGGCTGCGGCAATCGTTTCTTGAATCCAACTGCACCCGCAGCAAAGGCAAGGGTGGCGATCAATAAAATTGGCAATCGTGCGGCTTCGACTAGCGCGGCAAGGATCGCGGCAGAAGCAATCACAAAGAATGCGCCGAGATACAGGTAGATGCGAATGCTCGTTTCGCTCAGAAGGACTTGTGTGAGCGAAGGGCGCGGCTCTGCGCGACGCGGCGAAGCAATTGGTTTTGGTGGGGTAATATTGGGGGCAACAGGTTCATCAGTTTCGACTTTCTCCACTCGCGCCGGTTTGACAGCCTCTGTGGTTGCTGTTTTGATCGGTATGCCAGGCTGGATATCATAATCGTAACGTCGCTTGATGACCTCAGCGCGATGCCTTTCGATCAACTCATCTTCCTGCCATCCATCAACTTCGCCTAATATCAACTTGCGGCTTTGACTGGAAAGCCCAGAGAGCTTTGATGCAACGGATTGGCTTGTTTTGAGTCGCAACGCAACCAGCGCGGCTTTTTTGATCGTTTCATTTCCCTCTAGAGCCAGTCTCTCCAGTTGCCCGACGATTGCTTCACTGCTGTAGTTGATCGTTCCCAGTTCGTGAATGGCAGCTAGTTGACGAGTATGTTCATCACTTTTCAAATCGGTGAGAATACGGTCTAAAATTTCCTGCACGTTGTGATTTGCCACGAGTATCTCCTTTTCCCTGCAAAATTAAACCCAGCAGGCTTAATTTCGATGTGGGAATTTCCCTTATCATGCCAGGGTGAAACTGCCAAAGCCAGAGGGTGAACTGCCAAAAAACGCCAAGTTATAAAATACTTCCTTCGGGTCTCAGACCCGAAGGAAGCGATGCCTTACTTTAGCACAACTCCGCTTCGGTCGGGAATCGTGAATTTCAAGCGATCCCCGCTGACTGAGACATTGGATGCCTCACCAAACATTGTCTTTGGACTCTTCTTCGCTTCAAACCTGACTTCAGCCTGTTGAGGCGATTCTGACACGTTCAACGCGATGATGAAAGTTTGTCCGTCAAGCGAGCGCGAGAAGGCATAGACTCCATTCGCCGACCACAGTCGTTTGAAGTCACCGCGCCGAAGCGCAGGATTCTTCTTTCGCAGGTGGATGAGTTCCTTTGCATAAAGGAGAAGATTTTTATCCCACTTACTTTCCTCCCATGGAAATGACTTGCGGTTGTCGGGATCATGTTTCCCGTCCAGCCCGACCTCGTCACCATAATAAATGCATGGCGCACCAGGATAGGCAAACATAAAGAGCCAGGCCAGCTTCAGAGCGTTCTTATCCCCACCTGCACAGGAGAGGAAGCGCGGCGTATCGTGAGTATCCAATGAATTCAATTGAGCACATGTGATCTCGCGTTTGTATAGTTGAAGGTTATGATCGATCCGATTTGCAAATTCATGTGCATCAATTGGATGATGAATGCTATGATAATTCGTCTGCTGGTGAAGAACTTTGAGGTCGAGATGTTTGCCTGGAAAGAATGCTAAACATGGCTTAGTGACATCGTAATTCATGATGGCGTCGAACTGATCGCCCTGCAGCCAGCGCTGTGCTTCGTGCCAGATCTCGCCGACGATATAAGCCTCAGGATTGATCTTGCGTACGCGCTGTCGGAATTCCTGCCAGAAGGAGTCGTCATCAATTTCGGTTGGCACATCCAGCCGCCAGCCATCCACGCCTAGCTGGATCCAATGCTCAGCGACATCAAAAAGGAACTCGCGTACAGCAGGCGTGTTCGTGTTGAACTTGGGCAGCGCTGGCAAATTCCACCAGCCCCGATAGCCAATGGCAGTGATGCTATCTTCCTGCTGGAGCAGCCTCTGTTCTTGAGGAGAAGGATATGCCCCCCAATGTTTTCTGCGTTTCAATCGTTCGGGGTCAAACAGGAACCAGTCTTTGTAAGGTGAATCATCCCCACATTCCAGCACGTGATGGAACTGCCAGAAGCCGCGCGAAGCGTGGTTGAAGACACCATCCAATACAATGCGGATGTTTTTCTTATGTGCTTTCTCCAGCAATTCGCTAAACGCATCGTTCCCACCTAGTAATGGGTCTACTTTGTAATAATCATATGCATGGTAGCGGTGATTCGAGGCAGAAGCAAATATTGGGCAGAGGTAAAGAGCGGTGATCCCCAAATCCTTTAAGTAATCGAGTCGTTCGGCAACCCCATATAAATTGCCACCCTTGAATCCATGTGTTGTGGGCGGAGTATCCCATGGTTCAAAAGTCAGGTTGCCGTTGGGGTTGCGTGCGCTTCTGGCAAAACGGTCCGGGAAGATTTGATAAAAGATCGCATCCTGTACCCAGTCTGGAATGGTCATTGGAAACCTCGTTGATAGATTACAGTAGGACAAGACTTGACTTGTCCTACTGTAATGATTCTACTTTATTTCATTGTTTCGAGAAAAAACTACAATGGAATTCCCACAAAAGTATTTTGCCTATGGCCGATCACAATTCGATAATACATCCCTCGTTTGCGCGTAAGTTGAACTCCGCAAGATTTACCTCGTCATCGCGATCCAAATTCGTGGATATGACGATCTTGCCCCTGCCTAATTCTGGAAGTTTGAGATTTTGCTCATTTGATGAGAAATTAAGCGCCACCACGACGCGTTTACCACCGACATTTCTTTCAAACACAAAGCAGTTCTTTTGTACCTCTGCTGATTCGGGATTGAGCGAGCGGTAACCGCCCCATAGCAACGCGGGTGTAGATTTACGATATGCTAGCAATTTTCGAAAGTAGTTGAGAAAAGAACGCGGTTCATCCAGCTGCCTGGCCACATTGACTTCCGTGTAGTTTGGTGCCAGCGGAAGCCACAAATCTTGAACATCCGGCACCGCGAAACCTGCGTTCGGTGAATCATCCCACTGCATTGGGGTTCGCTCAGGGTCGCGACCTACGAGGTGCGCGATCTCTGGCTGGTTGACTGCAGGTGGGTCTTGAATCTTTTCTGGTGGGATCGGTACATTTTCCATACCAAGCTCGTCGCCGTAATAGCAGGTGGGAGTTCCCCGCAGTGTAAGCAATAACATGTTGGCCACACGTGCCTGACGCGGTCCCACACGGGTGGCTAGTCGATGCTGGTCATGGTTGCCCAGCACCCAATTGGGCCAGGCATCTGGTGGTAATACAGCCTCGTAATCATCCACCATTTTTCGTACGCCTGCTGCATCCCAAGGGGCAGTGATGAGTTGGAAGTTGAATGGCAGATGACACTCCAGCATGTCCGCGCTGCCGTAATACACCATCAACTTATCATTTGGCAGGTAGGTTTCGCCCACCATCATACGTTCATCATAGGAATCCAAAACGGCGCGCATTTGGCGGATTAGATCGTGCACCTCTGGCAGGTTTGCCGTATAGATATGAAGGAGACTGTCGAAAGGCTTGACGCCGTTCCACGCGGGATTCAGCGGCTCATCTCGGAATTCTGGATCTTTCATCATCAGCCCGATCACATCCACGCGGAAGCCATCCACGCCGCGATCCAGCCAGAAGCGCATCACGTCGAGTATGGCAGTGACTACATCTGGATTTCTGTAATTCAGGTCGGGTTGCTGTTTGACAAATTGGTGCAGGTAATATTGCCCGGTCTTTTCATCGAATGTCCAGGCAGGGCCACCAAAATGGCTCAGCCAGTTGTTCGGTGGGCCTCCATCGGGAGCAGGATCACGCCACAAATACCAATCGCGCTTCGGATTAACGCGGCTGCTGCGACTCTCAACAAACCAGGGATGCTCATCCGAAGTATGGTTGGGCACGAGATCGAGAATCAGCTTCATTCCGCGCCGATGAGTTTCATTCAACAATCGGTCGAAGTCTTCCAGGCGGCCAAATAAGGGATGAATATCTATATAGTTCGCAACGTCATAGCCAAAGTCATGCATCGGCGACGGGTAGATGGGCGAAAGCCAGATAGCATCCGTACCCAGGGTATCGCTTAAGTAATCCAGACGCTGAATGATGCCAGCCAAGTCTCCAACTCCATCTCCATTGCTGTCCTGATAACTGCGCGGATAGATTTGATAGATAACCCCTGTTTGCCACCACTGGTAATTGTTATTGTCGGGCATAGTATCTCCTTATTTGTTATTTTTGTTCGAAGGAATTTGCACGCGCAATAGCACCCAGCCAGCGGGCGCTTGGTTTGACCGTGCGTTCCTGTGTTTCGCGATCGACAGCGATCAATCCAAAAGTTGGGCGATATCCCAGCGACCATTCATAGTTATCGAAGGCAGACCAATAGGTGTAGCCCCGTATATCCAAGCCATCCTGTAGACAATTGATAACACCTTGCAAAGCCCGCCGGACATACTCGAGGCGGCGCGTATCATCCGCTGTGCCAATGCCGTTTTCAGTCACGATAACGGGGAGTCCAGTTTTCGCCGCCGCGTCCCGGATTGTTGCCTCCAAGGCCTCAGGCCAGAACTCATAACCCATTTGAGTTAGTTCCACGCCTTCTTCCGGAGGCACGAGTCCTTTGGGGCCAGATCGTACACGAGAATAAGCCTGCACACCAACGAAATCATCACCACCCAGTGCATCCAGATAGACATCGTTTATCGCCTTGCGCATTTTGGAGGCGCGCTTTTCACCGCCATCGGCAGCCTGGATATCTTGAAGCGCAAGTGTGATCCCTACAGGAAAATTACCAGACGCAGATTTGATCGCTTCTGCTGCCTTGTGGTGTGAGGTCAGGATCACATCGATGGCTTTGGATGAAGTGGCATAGAGGAACGGTGCAAATCGCCTGGGTGAAATCCCCAGCGCTTTGGCCGCGGCCGACCACCAGACCTTCTTGTGTAGCTGTCTGGGAGGGGGAGCAAATCCCCATTCAACAATGAGTGATGCAATATTCGCCTCATTGATCGTACAAGCTGCCCCGATAAGATCGCCGAGATATTGTGTGGCGCGTTTGCAATAGCGCGCAAATTTGTCTGGTGTTTCCGGGCTTTCCCATCCGCCGGATGCGATCAGCCAGCGCGGTGACGAGAAATGGTGATAAGTGACAATCGGAGTGATGTTATGTTCGTGACATGTCCGCAGCATATCGCGATAATGTTCCAAAACTGCCTTAGAAAATACACCTTCCTCGGGTTCGATACGCGCCCACTCAATGGAGAAGCGATAGGAATTGAACCCAAGCTCAGCTAATAAAGCAATGTCTGGACGATAGCGATGATAATGATCGCAGGCATCGCCGGAAGATTCCACGTAGGGCGTTTCCGGCACGTGTTCCATAACCCATATGTCACTGTTGACGTTATTCCCCTCAACCTGATGCGCGGCAGTGGCTGTTCCCCACAAAAAGCCTTTTGGAAATTCAAATTTTGTATTCATTGCATGTCCTCTTTGCCTGGCAGGGACTACATGGCATTGATTGCTTTCAATAGATCAGATAATTGGACTCCTTCCAGACTTGGAAATATGGCATCTGCTTTTCCCACACGTTCAGGCGGACCTAAGCCAACAGATCGAAAACCACCTGCACGGGCTGCCTCGATGCCTGCGGCAGCATCTTCCACCACGACACATTTGGCAGGGGAGAGGTTGAGTTGACTCGCCGCATGAAGGAATAGATCAGGAGCGGGCTTCTGGTGCTTCACACTATGTCCATCTGAAATAGCATCAAAAAGTGAACGAATACCCAGTCGCTCGATTACTTCACCGGCGTTCTTGCTGGCAGAACCCAGCGCGTTTTTCAAGCCAGCCCCGCGGATCTCCTCCAACAGTTCCTTTGCACCAGGCAGTAGATCGCGCGGTGAGATTTCCTTGATGAATTCCAGGTAATAACCATTCTTGCGTTCCATCATTTCCTGGATTTTTTCTTCGGAATATACACGATCTTTGATGATAAGCATCAACGATTCGCGCCGCGGGATCCCACGTAAATATTCGTTATCTTCGCGGGAAAAGGATAAGCCCTCTTCGTCGGCGAGACGCTTCCAGCCGCGGTAATGATATTCGGCGGTATCAGTAATCACGCCATCAAGATCGAAGATGAAGGCTCGAATCATCAATTCTCAACCACCAATTTCCAAACATCGACTTTGTTCAGATGAAAATCACCCTCGCGAGCATAAAATTCGATTTCTATGTTTTGAGCACTTGGGAATATCAAATCACTTATGACGATCAGTCCATTGTTTGCAAACACTTCCACGGAGCATGAGTCAACAAATATATGCAGGTTGATTTTACCCTGCTCTGGTACCAGAGGCGCACGATACACACCAGCAAATTTATCTGAAAAGGCACTATCACCAGAATGACAGCGATCCAAAAACATTTCCTGTGCTTGCGCGTCGTAACCGATAACAGTTTCTTCAGCATCACCGGTACATATTTTGATCTCAAACTCGCGTGCTATACCTAAGGTGAACTCGACTTGGATCTCTGCAGAGATATCCATCTTGATCTTAGCAAGTTGAGAATTGACAATGGCAACATTTGAATCGGTGACATGATAAAGTGATTGACGCAACTCTTGCAATTCTTGGATGGGTTTTTGAATTAGACGAAGTCCGTCAGGAAATTTCCGCAAGTGCAACTCGCGCGGGATGGAGAAGAGTCCACGCCAGGGGGAGGTAGGGATGAAGTTGGCGTAATGCCAGTTGTTCAACCACGCAATCCAGATACGTCGTCCATTTGGCTCATCGCTCCAGGATTGCGCAGCATAAAAGTCACCGCCGTAATCCAGGCGGAGAGGCTGGTCCTCCGCTGCGTCGTTGATAAAACGTGTTCCATCGAAATCGCCGATGAAGTACTGCGCACCTGTGCCTTTTAGGGCATCCACCTTCAAGACCCATTTGATCACTTCAGGCTGACCTTCAACAGCAAGTGGAAAAAGATCTGGGCACTCCCACAGCCCGTCCACCGCGCCGCTAGGACCGAAGTCACTCAAATGAGTCCAATGTTTGAGGTCTAATGAAGAATCGAAGCGTACTTTATGTTGATCTGATAATACAGTAACCATTACCCATTTTTGCGATGGATCATGCCAAAACACTTTTGGGTCCCGAAAATCACGCGCGCCAATGGATAGGATCGGATTTCCTTCATATTTGATCCATGTGCGTCCCTGATCTGAACTGTATGCGATATTCTGATTCTGTTCCTCTTCAGAATGACCAGTGTAAATAGCAATCAGGGGTGGATGGTTATCCCTGCCAAAGCCGCTGGTATTTTGCCAATCCACCACTGCGCTACCGGAGAAGATCATCAAACCATTTTCTTCGTGCAACGCGACAGGAAGATGTTCCCAATATACAAGCTCACGGCTGACTGCATGACCCCAGCTCATGTGTCCCCACACATCGCCAAATGGATTGTGCTGGTAGAACAGATGATATTCCCCATCATAAAAAACCAACCCATTCGGGTCGTTCATAAAATTTTGTGGAGGGGTGAAATGATAACGAGGGCGAGGTGTGACCATCAGAGCTGTGAATCCTCGAGAATTCTTTTGCCTATTCGATTGACTTTCTTAACCTTCAAGCTTCCAGTCCGTCCGATTTGCTACTGTACCATACTCCCATGCCATGATGTGTCTAACATCGACGCGATAAAGATTTGCGTCGGGCTCGAAGACCGTAGCCTGCGCGCCACTGCCGGGGTCAACGTATTTCGCGCGGTAGACTGCGTCGGCCCGCTCCGTCTCTTCGCGGTCCGTTACGATTTTTGCCGGCCCTTGCAGAATGACCACGTCGTCGCCATCACCCAGATGTACAACCGTCCACGACTGGTGAGCAAGATTCTTGGATTTTTGTAATTTGCCTGCCGATATGAAATAAAGATGGGAATCATCCCAAATGAACCAGACTGGTACTACGTGTGGCCGTTCATCTGGCCGTGTCGTGCTCACCCAAATGGAACGCGCAGCCCGCAGCCAATTCTCTATTTTGCTCCATGGAATATAACCGCGCGTGCGAAACGCATCCATTGAACGCATGTTATGAATTTGCTCGAGCTGTATCTTTTGTGTTTGTTACCTCTACTGACTCCATCTTCCCTCGATGGAAGAATTTGAAAGCCAGCTTTTTCCAATGTTGAGGCAATCGGGGATGCGTTGCCCAGCCTTCGGGCGTGACGCGCAGCCCACCAAATCCAAAAATGACAGATTGCCACGTGCCTCCTGCCGAGGCAGCATGGATGCCGTCACCCGCGTTGCCGCGCACATCGCGCAAGTCGGCGCGCACCGCGCGGATGAAGTGTTCGTAGGCATCATCAGGCTTGCCCACATCGCAAGCCATGATTGCCATGATCGAAGGTCCAAGCGATGAGCCGTATGTATGATCGGTGCGTGTGTTGTAGAAATCGTAATTCACGCGTACGGCCTCATCGGAATAGTGCTCGCGCAGAACGTATTGCATCATCAGCACATCCGGTTGCTTGAGAATTTGTGTTTCATTACAGCCTTCGATGCCAAATATTTCCTGAGCGGATTTTGTTCGCGGCTCGAGCGCAGCCAGGTCTATGTCTTTGCGCTGATAGTACTCTTCGAACTGTTCGATCAACCCGTTTGGTGCGATGTGAAGATATATTTTCTCGATGACATCATGCCATTTCCTGAGTCGATCTTCGTTCAAATCTAACCTTGTTATTAATTCATTTGCCTTTTGTGGCGCCTGCTCTTTCAACCATTGAAGCATATCCAGTGCGGTCTGCAAGTTCCATTGAGCCATGCGGTTCGTATAGGCATTATTATCTACATGTTCGTGATACTCATCTGGACCAATCACATCGTTATATTCATAACGATTCTCTTCCGCGTTCCACTCCGCGCGCGAAGCCCAGAACTTCGCTGTTTCGAGGATTAGTACCACACCCTGTTCACTTAACCACTCATCATCACCCGTTGCCTGCCAATATTGATACGCGGCATGGGCTATATCCGCGGAGATATGGATTTCGATATCGCCCGTCCATATGCGGACAAGCTTTGTGCGGTCCGCAAAATGCGGAACCCAGGTGGGCGTGACCTCATCACCTGTATCCGCGCTTTCCCACGGAAACTGCGCGCCTTCATATCCATTGGCTTGCGCTTTACGCCGCGCGCCCGGCAAATTGTTATAGCGATAATTCAATAAGTTCTTCGCGATATGTGGGGCAGTGTAGATGAATAACGGGAGCATAAAGATTTCAGTGTCCCAAAACGCGTGACCGCGATAGCCAAAACCGGAGAGAGTCTTTGCTCCGATGTTCACCTGATCATCATGACGTGGCGCAGCGATGAGCATCTGGAAGAGATTGAATCGGATTGCGATCTGTGCTTCCTCATCGCCTTCGATGATGACATCCGTCCGTTCCCATTCCCCAGCCCAAGCCTGCTTGTTCGCATCCAAAGCGGATTCCCATTTCGCGGTTTCACGCGCACAACGTACAGCCACATTGACAACATCGGTTGAATCAACATCACGTGACGTAAACACTGTGACGTGCTTATCTATTCCTACCGTTTGACCGGGAACCGCTTCAAACCTGACCATTTGAGTCGGCGCGTTTTCAACATCCCAATCCTCGCGAACGATCTCGCGCCCGATGACATTTGAAATCCACATCGCGGTCGCGACTTCGATTCCAGATTTACGCGTGCAGTTGTGCAAATAAACAACATGATCCTGTTTGCCTTGTCCCAACCATTGAAAGTGAACTAACCCCTCATTGTGCATATTGCCGTTCAATCCGGCGCGGAACTCTACCGTGCCAGAAAACTCAGGTGTCACATGACAGCGGATATAAAGCATGTGCTCGTCTGCCAAAGAGGCGAATCGCTCAAAGGTCAATGTGGCAGCGATCCCTGAGGGTGAACGCCAGCGGACCACACGAGTTAGCAATCCCGTGCGGAGATCAAGAGTCCGTTGAAAAGACTCAATCGTGCCCGTGTCCAAGGAGAAACGTTCGCCGTTCAAGTAAACTGCAACGGGCAGCCAGTCCGGCGCGTTGGCGAGTTCAGTAAATACAATCGGCGCGGCATCAAACACGCCATGAATAAATGTGGCGCGGTGATCGTCCGGATAGCCCTCTTCGAATGCGCCGCGCGTGCAGAGGTAACCATTGCCAATGGTGAAGATGGTTTCTTTATGATATTGTTTTGTAGGGTCAAATGAGTCTTCAGAAAGTATCCAGAGATCAATCATCGTCCTTATCCATGACGCGCAAAATCCAGCAAATCACTCAAGCTGCAGGTAGCGAGACCAATTACATGATCTGCGCCACCATAGTAGACGTAAACCGTGCTATCCACAACAGGGTTCGCGCATGAGAACACCACATTTGGCACATCGCCTCGCAATTCCCACAACTCCTGTGGTTCGAAGATGAAATCTTTTGGGCGATGAATCATGCGCGCTGGGTCGTCAAGGTCGAGTAAGCAGACACCAAGCCGATAAACATGATCATCATTGTACGCGTGATAGAGCATCAACCATCCATGTTCGGATTCGATAGGAACGCCGTTGCCGCCGACTCGCTTTTCATCCCAGCCGTTCTCAGGGCGAGGACCAAAGATCGGCCGCATGTTTTCTTCAGGCCAATGGATCAGGTCATCACTCTCGGCCAGCCACACTTGCGGCGGACGGCGATGGAATGCCGCGTACCGCCCGTTGATGCGACGTGGAAACAAAACATGATCCTTATTATCTTCACCTCGCACAATCGAACCAAGCCTTTCCCACGTGATGAGATTGTCACTGACCGCGATCATGGGCATCACGCCACCGCCCGCGTGGGTTGCCTTCACCTCGCTGGGGACCTCACGGCTATAGGCGGTGTAGCACATGTAGAACCGCCCTTCAATTTCAGTGACACGTGGATCTTCGAGGCCGCGGGCATCGAATACATCTTGTGGTTCAAGAACCGGGCGGCGCATTCGATTCCAATGGATTCCATCGGTGCTCACGGCATATCCGATGCGACTCACCCAATCCATTCCTTGCGCTCGGTAGTGCATATGGAAGAGTCCGTTGTGATGAATCACCGATGGATTGAAAACATTATAGGTCTCCCAATCCGAAGCCGGGTCGGGGAGCAGGATGGGGTTGGCGGGATGACGTTGGAGTTTCATTTTGGTTGTAGCTGTAATATGAACCGACCATATGGTGGGATTTCGGGCAGAGGTTGATAGTTTTCAAAACCACCCTTATCTGTTATTTTTGGAGACGCAAACTCACTATCATAGAGAATAGGGACGCTTATATATTCACCAGATAGCGGACCCTGTTCCAGGTTTAGAGTGTAGTCGGTCACAGGCTCGGAACTAAGATTGGTGAGGACCAGTAGAGTTTCCTCGCGGCTGGCGCGCAGGCTTGCAAAGACCACGCGATTGCCGGTGTCAATCGCATAATAATCTCCCACGCGTAACGCGGCATGATTATTGCGGAGTTGAATTAGCGAGCGATACATCGAAAGCAAAGATGCCGGTTCTGCGCTTTGGGCATCAATGTTCTTGGTTGTGTAATCTCCGTTCAATGCGCGCCAGGGCGAACCGGTGGTAAAGCCTCCGTTGCCTTCGTCTGACCATTGGAGAGGTGTGCGAATGTTTTCATCCGGCTTCTTGCCCAGCATTCCGATTTCCTCACCATAGTAGAGATATGGTACGCCGGGCGATGTCAGCAGGAGAAATGCTGCATTCTTTGCCGCATCTACATCGTCATTCAACACAGACATGGTGCGGTCCTGGTCATGGTTGGTGAGGAAGGTGGCAAGCTGCGTGGGTAGAAATACTGTTAGTTCGTGTCTCAGCACGTCACCAAAAGAGTCGGCATCGCGAAGACCTGCGCTTGATACAATGTTTTTCGCCAGGTCAAAATCGAATGCCATATCCAGTTCGTCGCCTTCCAGATATGTCTTTACGATGTCGCTGTTACTTAGTATTTCGGCCACAAGCATGGCTTGTGGGTTTATCCGCTTATAAAAGGTGCGTATGTCATTAAGCCACATATGCGTCTCTGGCGTGTTTTCTGTGATGTCGCCATTTTCAAGAATATGCTTGGCCGCATCTAGACGGAAACCATCCACGCCTATATCTTGAAGCCAAAATCTCGTTACGTTTTTTATCTCTTTGACTACTTCGGGATTGGCGTAATTCAAGTCGGGCAGTCCCACCCCAAAGCGTGCATAAAAATATTCCTTGCCGCTCCCATAATTCCAATACATCGCTGCTGAAGGAGCCGCCGACCAGATATACCACTGACGGTAAGGCGAGGCTGGATCCTGAGCTTGTTGAAACCATGGATGCTGAGAGGAGGTATGGTTCAGGACAAGATCGATCGTGACGCGAATGCCGCGCTGGTGCGCTTCGTCCAGCAGGTGTCTGAAATCCTCCAGCGTTCCGTAGTCAGGATTTACTTCATAGTAATCAGTGACATCATAACCGTGATAAGAGGGGGATGGATGAATTGGCATCAACCAAAGACCGGTCACGCCGAGATCAGTGGTTGTGCTTGGGTCACCATCGTTAAGATAATCCAGTTTGGCCGCGATGCCGTTGAAATCGCCGATGCCATCTCCATCGGAGTCGTAAAAACTGCGGACGAAGATCTCATAGAAAACGGCATCGTTCCACCAGGGATATCCATCCGTGCCTTCTGGAGGACCAGTCACAGGTTGTACAGGTGTAGATAGAATTGTTGGCAGAGGTATCGGGGTAGGTAAGGCGGTGCTAGTTGGTTCGGTTGTGGATGTCGCCGGGATCGGCGATGGCGTCGAAGTAATCGGTTGAGCGGTCGCGGTCTCCAGCGCGCGAGGCGAAGTACACGCCGCCAACAAAAAGAGCATAAAAAATAGAGATGTATACCGATAAGCAGGTTTCATCGTGATTTTCCCTGAAGCTTGCTTATCCCCCTGAACTCGAGTAACGTTGAAGTGCGAGACGCCAAACAACAGATGCAATGGCAATCAAGATTAAAGCCACCAATGGCGAGATATAGCCCAGCCATGCAGTGGGGCTTTGAGGATCAATTTTACCCAACAACATCAATGCAGGATAATAATTCATAAAGGCTACCGGGATGATGCCGGTGACAAGCACGCGAAACCACACGCCGAAAATGTCGATTGGGTAATGCTGCACCAGCACATTGAATTCCATCACCAGGTTAATTGCCATGCTCGAGCGCCCCGTCCAAAAAGCGATGCATGCCATCATCAGCGTTAATGCTGTTTCGATCAGCGTTCCTGAAATGACGACGACAGGAAAGAACAGCCATTGGGCCAGGCTCCAATGCAAATGGAGATTTGTGTATGCCAGGACGAGCCCGGCAATCGCGACGGACATATCCGCGAAACCTATGTATTGAACTTCGCGTCCCATGTATTGGATGAATGGGCTGGCAGGCCGGAGCAGGAATTGATCGAAGGTACCGTGAACAATATATTCCTCCATTTCCCAGAAGTGCCAGAAGAAAAGGCTGTAGAGGCAGTGACCCAACAGCCACAAGCAATAGAGAAAAAAGAGCTCCCAGACGATCCAACCGTTTATGTCTACAAAACGATAGACGATGATGCCGATCAAGCCAAGGTTGATCGCGTTCAAGGCGATGATGTTGAGCATACCCATGATGAAATCGGCCCGATATTGCAGGCGTGCCTGCATCGAGAGACGGACCAATCTGACGTAAAGGCGCAGAGCTTCCACGAGTTAACCTCCCTGTACTACGAGGCGGCGGTGCGCCGCGCTCCATAGGAGGCGGCTAAGCAACACTAGTACGACCAGCCAGACGATTTGGAAGCCAAGAGCTCGAATGGCGTCCATTCCCGTGAGCCGTCCGATGTAAATTGATATTGGAATGTAGTACGTCCCTTTGAAAGGCAACACTTCCGCAATGGCCGCGACAAATGGAGGGAACAACCACAGCGGTACAATTTGTCCACCCAGAAAACGTACCACGCTGAAATATGCCCAACTGATATGGCGGATGTCCATCGCGACGACTGCCAGTGATCCCAGCAAAAAGTTAAGATGAAATAGCAAGAGGAATCCCAAAATCAGACTCAGCACAAACAGGAGTCCTGCCGGCACATTCGGCGGGAATTGCACACCGAGAAAAATGTACGCGATCAATAAGGC
The DNA here is from genome assembly GCA_036741855.1 of Anaerolineales bacterium. Taxonomy (GTDB): domain Bacteria; phylum Chloroflexota; class Anaerolineae; order Anaerolineales; family Villigracilaceae; genus Defluviilinea. The sequence goes on along the minus strand of DAINRK010000039.1, from coordinate 1,468 downwards.
GGGAAGTCCCAACACGCCAACGCCGATGAACATCTCGCCGACACTGCGCGCCAGCATGTACAGGTGAAAGTCAAGTGGTTTCATCAGGTCAGTATCGATCGCGCCTGACTTAATCTGATTCGCCATATACCATTGCGGTCGCGACCAGATGAACATCTCCAGTGCCATGCCCATCACGCCGTAGGTTGTCATCTGCTCCAAAGTTACACCAAACGCGCCAGGTCGTTGGGTGTAGAGAATCCTCCAAACCCAATAGATGCCGTACATCCGCACCACAGCTAAGACAAACTCCATGAAAAAATCGAAGCGGTACGCAGCGATGAATTGGAAAGTCTGACGAGCAAACGACCAAAAGATTTTCACGTGTTTTGCTCCTTCACTTAACTATATCATTCATAAGTAGGATATAGGAATGCGCCTCCTTAAAATTTCAAAGTTCTTTATCCACCTGAACTGGAATATCTTCGGAGGGCAAGGTGCCAAATAACTGAGGTGATGATTACCAACGTTAATGCAACAAGGGGCGAAATATATCCCAGCCATCGCCAGGGACTTTGAGGGTCAAGTTTCCCCAGAAGCATCAGCGTGGGGTAGTAATTCATAAACGCGACTGGGATCAAGCCGGTGACAATGACACGAAACAAGTATCCGAAGATATCCACAGGATAATATTGAACCATTACGTTGAGCCGCATCAGAAGCTGGCTGGCCCGGCGGGAGCGACCGGTCCAAAAAGAGATGCAGGCAAACATCAGGGCCAAGCTCGTTTCGATAAGCGTTCCTGCTATGATCGCTAACCCAAAGAAAAGCCATTGTGTGCCACTCCACTGCAGATGGAGATTTCGATACGCCAGGCTCAAGCCTAAGGCGGCAAAGGTCAGATCGGCGACACCCAGATATTGAACTTCACGACCGAGGAACAGAATGAAAGGGCTGGCTGGCCGCATGAGAAACTGGTCGAACGTACCCTCGACAAGGTACTCTTCCAGCGCGCGGATGTGCCAGAAAAAGAAGCTATAAAGACTGTGTCCCAGGAGCCACAGGCAATAAAGGAAAACCATCTCCCACATCGTCCAGCCGTTCAGATTCCTGAAGCGGCTGACCATAATGCTGATCAGACTCACAGTAACGGCATTCATGACGATTACACCGATGACGCCGGCCAGAAAGTCCGCTCGGTATTGCATGCGTGCTTGTACGGCGAGGCGAACTAATCTGAAATATAGGGCCAGGCCGTCCATTTAACCTCCCTGCACCGTAAGACGGGTATGAACACGGCTCCATGACCATCGGGAGACGAATACAAGAATGATTGCCCAGAAAACTTGTAACGCCAATGCCTGAAGCGCCTCCCGGCCGTTCAGGGTCTTGATGTAAATAGATATAGGGATGTAATAGATAGCCTGAAAGGGCTAGAAATTTGAAATTTTCCGGAGGAGGTCTGGGAAGAGCCACAGGGGTACAATCT
>DAINRK010000038.1:0-16051 GCA_036741855.1 Anaerolineales bacterium | reverse complement strand
ATTTTCAGGGCCTTGAAGATGCTACCATCATCCAGGCGTAAACGCCCGTTGTAGGCAGTGAATACTTTGAGAGTCGTAATTCCTAGCTCACGCAACGATGGAATTTGTTTCGAGATCTTCTCATTGAATTGGGTCAGGTTCATGTGGAAGGAATAATCGATTGCGGCTTTCGCGGCCTTCTCGAGCCATAAGTCAATGGAATACTTGAAGTCGCCCTCACCCTTTGCCCTTCCTGCGCTACTCTGCGGGATACTTCGCGATCTCCCAGTGGGAGAGGGGGACGCGAGGGGGACAAAATCCATTACAGTTGTCGTCCCTCCGAAGGCAGCAGCTTTGTGGCCAGTGTAATGGTCATCCGAAGAGACAGTATCAAACATCGGCAGATCAAGATGCACATGCGGATCAATTCCGCCGGGGAAAATCAGTTTCCCTGTGGCATCGATGATCTCAGCATTTGGATGTTGCAAGCCTTCACCGATCTGCTCAATTTGCTCGCCAACGACCAGAATATCTGCTTCAAAGGTTTCTGATGCAGTGATAAGAGTCCCATTCTTAATCAAAGTCGTCATAGGAACCATCTCTCGCATCATAAGGCTCTTGTGCTTCCTTGATCCCTAACAGCGCAATCAGTACATCAGCTGGAATATCCGCTTCGGGCAAGTCTGTTTTATAGAGTTGTTCATTCTCTGCCCGCTCGCGTAAACTTTTCCATAAGATTTCGCGTTCTTCGTTTTGGACAACGAGATCATTCAGCAGTTTTGCATTCAGTAAATATTCACCTGTAGTATACAGGAAGGTTAGTCGCTTCCACTTATCTGCAATAATCGGTTGTGGTAATTTTTCTAAACCACCCAGCTGAATTTTATAATATTCTTCGTTCGCTCGTGGGTGATTCGCTTCATCTTTGAGTAATTCGCCCCGCGTGGTCAACTCATGTCCGCGCACTGGCGCAACATATTCGATCTTCCTACCACGCTCACCAAACGAAGCTGGCTGGTAAAAAGCCAGATAATCCACCGCGACAACTTTAGGCGCAGTACGAAGAGGGATTCGGTACCATCCCAACAGCCGCGCGATCTCGAGGTCACGAGGGGTTGGTAAGAGGCAAACGAGAACAAGGGAGGTTGGCGAAAGAGACATTGCTAAAATAAAAGTGGAAAGTAGTGAGTAAATTCTACCCTCTACTTTCCACTTTCCACAAATGATTTTTACTTTAGCTGAGACCTACTTCCTCATTAAATTCCACAATCAACTCGTCAATTTCATCTGCCTGCCCCTGAACATCAGTCCAGTAGTTCGGCTCATACCATTGCCGCTGAATCTCTTCATATGTCCGTCCCTGCTGTTCGACCCAGGTGTAATATTTGAGATTATGCACGCGGCGGCGGTCTGGATAGCGTAGTTCAAGCATACTATCTGTGGACTGACCGTGCAGGTAACGCGCGAAGTCTGCTGCGGCATTGGCTTCCGTGTATTCACCAAATTCCTGCTGCATTTCATGAAGCCGCGAACGGTACAATTCCATAGAGTCAGTTAGGACCGTAAGCATGATGTCATTCTCGGTCATCTCGTAATATTTAGCAGTCTTGATACATGATAATACGTTTGAAATACCGGAGAATCCTAGTAAATCCAGATTAGAGATTAGAGATTCGGGGACTCCTTTTTCGACAAGATACGCGCGTCCATTTTCTTCATTGAACAGCCGTGCAATATTTACGACTGCGTTATCGTCGATCGCTGTAACAACATCAGTATTTTTCACATTATGAATCCACGGCACGTGCTTATCGCCTATGCCTTCAATGCGATGCGCGCCGAATCCGTTTTCGAGTAAGGTCGGGCATTGTAAGGCTTCACTGGCGACGATTTTGCTGTCAGGAAAGAGCTTCTTCATGTAATCACCGCTGGCGATTGTTCCCGCCGACCCGGTCGCAGATGCCATGCCGCGATAACGGTCATTTTTGCCTGCTACTTGTCGAAACACTTCTTCCATTGCGTGACCTGTCACTTCGTAATGCCAGAGATAATTCCCAAATTCTTCAAACTGGTTGAATATCATCAAGTCCTGTCCGGATTTTCTTAATTCCCAGCATTTATCGAAAATCTCCTTGACATTGGATTCGGAGCCGGGAGTCTTGATCGTCTCGCCCGCCACTTTGGACAGCCATTCGAACCGTTCCTTAGACATCCCTTCAGGCAGAATGGCGATGGATTCGCACCCTAGCAAGGCTGAGTCATACGCACCGCCACGACAGTAATTCCCGGTGGACGGCCAGACGGCTTTTTGAGTCGTCGGGTCAAATTGACCTGTGACCAGCCGCGGCACCAGACAGCTGAATGCGGCGCCAACTTTATGCGCACCGGTCGGAAACCATTTGCCAATAATCGCGATAATCCGCGCCGGTACGCCTGTCAGCGCGGAGGGGAGCTCAAGGTAGTTGACCCCGCCAAAGGTCCCGCCTGAAGCAGTGGGTTCGTTATGCCAGTTGATCCGAAACAAATTGCGCGGGTGAATATCCCAAAGTCCGATATCTTTCAAATTATGCTGTATTTTTGCTGGAATTTTCGATGGATCCTTCATTTGTGCATATGTGGGGATGATGATGTTTTTTTCCTTCGCGCGTTGGATGGCACGAGCGCGGCGATCTCTGTGAACGGTCAGGTCAATGGTCGTCATGCGATTCTCCTGGAAATTTTTCGAAATTCATTCTACCGCTGTTTATTATCTATCAGGTTTTTGGAAAATTAACAGACATATTTCAAACTTTTGTTTCAGATTTATACGCGGCACTTCGTATTCTACAATCATTTCACTTACAATACGCTCTCGCTTTGGCATAATTTTCCTCAAAGGGATGTACCATATCCAATATCAGATGCTCCTCCTCCCAGGTTGCATAATATTGTTTCACTTTTTGAACATCAGACCATGCCAATTCGTGCCAGCCAGGAATATTACGCCTGCGAATCTTCAGCCGCGACCGGTGAAGCGTTTCATCCGAGCAGAAACATTCGATTACACGCCAATCCGCATGATATTGATCCGACAACTTTCGCCAGGTAGTTCGGATTGTTTCTGTACTTGCGACACTATCCAAAATCACCGATTGGCCCAACATCAATTGACGTTCGGCCAGCACAGTCAACAGATCATACCCAACAAAGCCTAATTGATTTTCTGTCGAGGCCAAGCCACCTCTCAACAGGCTGGCCTCCAGCCAATCTTTCGCAAATACTGGAATGCCAAGATGTTTTCCTAATGTTTCTGCGAGTTTACTCTTTCCAGTACCTGGCAATCCGGAGAAAACGATCATCTTCATATTTATTTCCATATGGTTTGGATTTTTTAAAGGAAGCGTATGGTGTTTTTAATGTGAGTCCAACTATTAAGAAGTATGATGGTAAATAATCGAAAGGAGGTAGCCATAGAGGTTCCGCCTGACTTTTACATCGAGGGAAGGACTGGGTAGCACTAACTGGTCAAAGCCCCTGGCTTTTGCACCATACGTTCTCCGAACGAAAAAGGAAGAGCAATTCCCCACTTCTTCCTGGAAAATACATAGCATAGAAAATTGACGGATGGGTAATCCCCATCCGTCCTTTTATTTAAGGGCCTTTCTCATGCGCTCCAGCCCCTCTTCGAGCCATTTATGCGAAGTTCCAAAATTCAAACGGACGTGCCCTTTGCCGCCTTCCCCGAAGATTGCTCCATCACTTAGGGCAACTTTGGCTTTCTTGAGAAAAAAATCAAATGGGGACTTTTTCAAGTTCAATTGCGTAAAGTCCAGCCACGCCAGATATGTGGCTTCAGGGACAGTTGTACGGACATCTGGCATATATTCGGCCACATAATCAACCACGAAATCACGATTTCCTTTTAGATAACGCCGTAATTCTTTTAACCAGCCGTCACATTGACCGGAGAACGCGACTCGTGCGGCGTGAAATCCCATACTATTCACGTGTACACGTAATTGCTTTAGCATCGTCTCATATGTTTGACGAAGTTCTTTATCGGGAATGATCGCAAACCCACAGAACAAGCCGGGCACATTGAATGTCTTCGAGGGAGCGATCAGCGTAATTGAATGTTTTGCCACCTCGGGAGATAACTTCCCTATTGGATTAAATTCCTGACCATCGAGCAGCAGCTCGGAGTGGATCTCGTCTGAGACGATCAGCACATTATTCTGAATACAGATCTCCGCCATCCGTGACAGGTCTTCCCGTGAAAAGATGATTCCCAGGGGGTTATGCGGATTGCATAAAAGGAACATCCCTGCTTTTTTCACTTGCTTTTTGAAAACATCCCAGTTAATTTCGTACTTTATGATATTGCCATCTACGCTCTTAGCAAGTGGTGAATCGATCTGGGGGATGCTGATATTATTTTTTATTTCATGGAATTCGTTATAAACTGGCGACTGAACGAGATAGCCTCTCTTCGGTACACAAAATGCGCGTGCCGCGATATTGAATCCACTGACAATACCAGTAATAGCCACAACCGCATCCGGCTTTACCTTCCAACCATATAAACGGTCCATGCGTGCGGCAACTGTTTCCTTCAAAGCTTTGGATGTCAACTCATATCCAAGTACACCCTGATCCAGGACTTTACGAAGCTCATCTCGAATTGGCTGGGGCGCAGGGAAATCCATGTCTGCTACCCACATGGGAAGTACGTCTTTGGGATACCAAGTCCACTTGTTCAGCACATTCGGGTCACGGCGGTTGGGAACGCGGTCGAAGTTGTAAGCCATAAATTCCTTTATTTTTTATAAGCGACGATCATACCATCGCGCATGGGAATAAGAGAGACAATCCAATCGGAATCAGTGGTGATATCCCGCGTGAACCGACGGATTGCTTCAGTGGATTTTTCATGATTTTTGGGGTCGAATGGCCGTCCACTCCACAACATGTTGTCAATGATCAAGATACCACCTTGACGTAGTTTGGCCTTGATCACTGGAAGAGAATCGGGGTATCCCTCTTTATCTATATCATTGAAGATGATATCAAACGTCCCATCAGTTTGACGAAGGGTCTCCACCGCCTCGGCATTGTGAAATTGGACGAGATCATCGAATCCCATCCTGGACAAATGGCCCTGCGCGCGCTTCGACAGCTCTTCATCCCAGACGGTATGATGCACTACGCCGCCACCATTTTCTTTGACTGCCTTCGCGAACCAGGCTGTAGAATAACCGTAACCGGATCCCAGCTCGAAAACAGATTTTGCATTCAACATCCGCGCTAGTTGATAACAATAATACCCGCACGCTGGGCCGATGATCGGGAAGCCATGTTTCTCTGCATACTTTTCCATTTCCTGCATTTCAGGTTCGCGCGGCGGCACAAGAGAAGTTATATAGTCTTGCACCTTGTCGTACGACATCTTAGCCATGTTACTCTCCTTTTAGAAATTATTTACTAACGCCCAAGGCTTGCAGTGCTTCAGGGTAGACAAGCCTTGTCCATTCTGTATACATTTTTCCTGATGGATGCAGGCCATCAGACGCAATCAATGCGGCATCATTCACTGCCTCACGCGAAATTGGGGTGACATCCACGTAATGTACTCCCGCTTTTCTCGATTCTTCCTCATTTACTGAATTGAACTGATTGATTTCCATGGCTATCTTTTTGCTATCAAGGCTTCCAGCAAAAGGTGTCACGCCCCAATCTGGAATAGAGAGAACGATGACCCGGTTCGGATCGCCGCCTGCATACTCGATCGCTTTGTTGAGAAGGAAAACAAATCCCTCGCGATATTCATTGATATCACGTCCGCGATATTGGTTATTCACACCGATTAGAAGCGAGACCAAATTATAAGGCGGACTGATTTTGACCCTTTGCATTCCATCCCAAAGTTCATCTGTCGTCCAGCCAGTTCGGGCAATAATGGTAACCTCGGTCGAAATATTCTTGGTCGTTAATGATCCGGCAAGTTGATGTGGCCAGCGGTCTGCTTCAGGAACGCTTTCCCCAATGGTGTATGAATCTCCCAAAGCAAGATAACGGATATCAGGCATCACATTTTCTCCGACGATGGTTATGGAAATATTCGGCGCACAGGCAACAAGAAATAACAAACATAAGGATAAAAAGTATCGCATGTCAGATTATAGCTACAAATATCAACTTTTATATATTTCGCAATCGGGATATGTAAAAGAGAATCCATACCAGCGTGAGAGCAGTTGCATGGGATATTCGCCGGTTTCCTGCCAAACCGCGCGCGGGACGCCATCTATCTCATTACATTCCACACGTAACGAACGGTTCAACCATCGATCTTCAAGCCCGTTCGATGGAATCATGGAAAGTGGATAATATTTTGCCTGTCCATCGAGGATGATCCCAAGTCCCTGTGTAAGTTCGGGCAGACGCGGGTCAACATCAGTTTGCATCGACCAGCGGAAAAAGAACGGAAGCCACACTTTTGTGTGAATGAATTTCGGATACAGAATTTGTGCCAGCCATTTATAGAATGAATGATTGGATGAAAATGAAAATGTTGCTTCTGGATATTCGTTCAAAGCTGCTTGAACTGTCGCCATACGCACAGGCCAGACATCAAGGAGTTGGCCTTTGAGGGGACCATCTATCGCTTCGCCCGTGAAGTGATCCCATAAGGAATTTGTCTCTTCATCAATTAGAATGACCAGGCCATTCAATACTCCATAGGGGCGGAAGTGATGAACTTTCCCATTTACGATTGGCGTCAGACCGACGCTGCTGTTGCATGGCGCTCAGAATGAAATCAGGTATGGCTCGCCCACCAACTCACCCTGTGCTACGTGGTGATATGCCATTTCGCGCGCCAATAAAGCTCTTTGTAAACCGCCGCGTTCCAGGATGATTAGTTCATCGTCAGGACTCAGTTTAGTTTGAGCAAGAGGGATTCCATGTGATGGGACTGTAAATGGTTTAAAGAAAAAACCTATCCTGAGAAGTTTGGTTCTATGAGGTTGATGCATTGAAAGTCGGCACAAATTATAATTGAGTAAATATGATGAACGCGAAAACTTTCATCCGTTTGCTTGAAAGCAAGGATATTCCAGATATCGCGAAAGCATTTGGGGAACTTGGTTGGGACAAACCCGCTTCGCAATATGAAACCTATTATGCAGAGCAAGAGTCTGGCGCTTGTAAAGTATTTGTGGCATTTGTAAATGGGAGTTTCGCAGGATACTTGACAATTTGCTGGTCTTCGACCTATCCGCCATTTCAAGAAGCAAACATTCCAGAGATCGTAGATTTCAATGTTTTGCCAAAATATAGAAGACAACGTGTCGGTACGCAGCTTATGGATAAAGCGGAAAGTGAAATCGTAAAAGTGAGTCCGGTTGCAGGGATTGGCGTAGGCATGACTGCAGACTATGGCGCGGCGCAGAGATTATATGTGCTAAGAGGCTATATTCCGGATGGGCGCGGGTTACATTATAGAGGTCATCATGTTAAGTATGGTGAAGAAACCCTGGTGGATGACAGCATGGCTATGTATTTGACAAAAGAATTGAAATAACTACTTGCAGAAGCCTCCTCGCTGGCAAAGGTCAGCCGGAAGAGATTTAGAGAGATCAAGCAACAGGTTCCGGGTTGGAAAAAGAGGCGGGTTTTGGATCCCCGGTAACGTTGACAAGGTCATGAATCCATTTGCGAGAGAGGAATCGTCGCAGGATAATGATCCCTTTCACGAATTCTTCGATCAAAACCATCGCATAAACTCCATAGACCGGAAGGAGTAAAACAAAGCCACCGAGAAGGGCACTGGGCACACCAAGCAGCCAAACCGAAAATAGTTCCGTGAACATTGCATAACGCGTGTCGCCACCTGCGCGTAAGGCACCGATAAACAGCATAAAATTGAAGACACGGAGCCATATTGAAAGTGAATACACAAGCATCAGCCCGCGGAGGCTCTGGATGGCAGAAGGGGATAATTCATATAACCCGATTACCAGGTCACGGATCAAGATGACGAAGATGCCTCCCAACAGGGCAGATATGACACCCATGATCGTGAAGCGGCGACCGTATTCAAATGCAGTATCTTTATTCCCTTCACCGATCTTGTTGCCGACCATCACTGAACAGGCGTTGCCCAATCCGATAAACAAGACAAACACCAGTTCTTCAATCGTGGCATTGATATTCACAGCCGCGATGGCATCTGTGCCAATGCGTGCATAGACCGCGTTATAGGTTGTAATTCCAAAAGACCACAACACTTCGTTTGCCGCCGCAGGTAAGGATGTTCGCAAGACCCTTACCAGAAAATCGTGGCTAAATCGAAAAAGAGTGAAGAGGTTGGCAGCGAGGGGTGTTTTCATAACATAGACCAATACAATTAACAGTACCGCTTCAAATGTCCATGCAAAGGCGGTGCCAATCGCCGCACCGCGTACGCCCAATACAGGTAAACCTCCAATCCCAAAAATCAACAGATAGGCAATGGCAGTTTTTAGAATTAAGGCAATGACAGACACCACAACTGTGAGCTTGATCAGCGTGATACTTCGTAAAATCGAAATATAGGAAATGGAGATTGCAGTCATCGAATAACTCAAGCCAACAATGCGAAGATAGTCACTGCCCAGTTTTATGACTTGGAGATCCTCCGTATAAAACCTCATCAGTTTTTCAGGAAAAAGAGTCGCGGCAAGGGAAAACATGAGACTCACGGACACCGCAACACTCAAGCATATACCCAGCACGTGATGGATGTGTTCTGTATCACCCTTCCCCCAAAATTGCGCGGTGAAAATGGACATACCACTCGTCACGCCAAAGAGGAAGAGAATCAGCAGAAAGAAGATCTGGTTTGCCAGCCCGAGCGCCGCGACCGCTGTCTCACCCAATTGACCGACCATGAGCACATCCAGCATGTTAAGCCCTGCTGTGATAAGTTGCTGAAAAGCAACAGGCAAGGCAATAGCCAGCATGGCGCGAAAAAATTCTTTATCGCGAAAAAATGAGAGTGACATATTTGTAAAATTATAGGGACACAGGCATTCTGTGTCCCTATTCAATGGGAGCTAATCTTTTGGCGCTTCTCTAACAATGTACAACGGCCGGCCTTTGGCTTCATCGTATAAACGGCCGATATACTCACCAAGGATACCTAATGAAATCAACTGCACCCCACCAAGGAAGAGCACTGCAATCAACGTGGTAGCCTGACCAAAGAATGCTTGGGAACCAGTGATGCGTAAATAGGCTACAGGCAGTATGGCAATGATGGCAAGGCCAGCGGAAGCAAACCCAAAGAACGTAGCGACTTGTAAAGGGAAATAAGAGAAACTGGTCACAGCGTTGATCGCCAGCCGGAACATTTTCCTGAACGGATATTTCGTCTCGCCTGCCACACGCGCGGCACGTTTATATTCAACGCCGACCTGTTTGAATCCTACCCAGGCAGACATCCCGCGCGGGAAGCGATGACGCTCGCGCATTTGTTTGAGTACATCTACGACCTTACGGTCCATCAAGCGGAAGTCGCCCGCGTCGAGCGGAATCTTGACATCGGTGATTCGATAGATCAGGCGATAGAACAGAGATGCAGTCCACAGCTTGAACCATGATTCCCCCTCACGCTCAGTGCGAACGGCAAAGACAACATCATTACCTTCCTTCCACTTCTTTGCCATTTCAAGGATGAGTTCAGGCGGATCCTGCAGATCAGCGTCGATAATGACAACCGCGTCGCCGCGGGCATAATCCCAGCCCGCAGTGATGGCGATCTGGTGCCCAAAGTTGCGGGCGAAGATGATGGGGCGAATATGCCTATCTTCCTTCGCGAGTTCGCGAATGATTTCAGTAGAACCATCGGTAGAACCATCATCCACAAGGATCAGTTCCCAGGGCTCATTCGTAGAGTCCATTACATCCTTCACGCGGCGATGGAGTTCCAGAATGTTTTCCCCTTCGTTGTAAATGGGTGCGACAATTGAATAAGTTATCTTCATTTTTCGATCTTCTCTCGAGCAGGGGTTTGATCAGGTTGAGGTTCCAATTCTAAGGTCGCTTCAGATTCGAATGAGTCAGGCATTGTCTCTGTCAGAACGGCAGGTTCTTTATCCAGATGTTCCTTATCACCTTTTCTCCTCCATTCACGGCGCGGCGGATGGATCTTTTCGGGAGGCGCGACGAATTGTGTACTTCCATCTCCTTCAAATGGAGGCAAGCCAAGCACCCGGCGCTGAATATAACCAGCGATTACGATAGCTGAAGCGAGAACTGGCACTACCAACAACGCCCCGAGCACGCCCTCGAGAATCGTCGCGATCAAAATGGCGATCAATACGAGTGCTTCATGCATATGTACGCTGCGTCCCATAATAATAGGTCGCAGAAAGAAATTCTTTAGATTGATCAAAACCAGATAAACTACGATGAGGATTCCTGCCACCCAGAAATTGGAAAGCGGTATCCACGTGGAACCTTCCAGCAAAGCGACGCCCGCTGCGATGACTACCGCAATAAAAGGACCGACATCGGGAACAAGTGTGAAGAGTCCGGCGAGCGCACCAAGCACCAGAGCACCGGGGATCCCCATGAAAAGCCATACAATCGTAAAAACAACGCCCACGATGATCATCAAAACAATCTGCCCACGTAGATAAGCCAACCAGATTCTTCTTACACGTCGGTACAATTCCTCTGCCTCGGCACGATACGGCTCCTGAATAAAAGAGAATAATTTATCGCGCATATTGGGCCACTCAGACAAAAATAGATGCACGCTTACCAGTATGATCAAAAACCACAAAAACCCTACCGATGTTGTTTCGAGGAATTTCAAAGCTTGCTCGGGCAGCGGAGTCAAAAATGCACTTTGCACCTGGTTAAGGCTCCGTCCCCATTCCTCCAAATGAAAGACCAGCCCGAAAATTCGCACCGGTTGTAAAAGCGTATTACTAAGCTGGTTGGAAAGATTCAAAAGGTCCTGAACAACGATCTGCACCTCGTCATAGAAGATCGGTGCCAGCGTGGAAGGAACTCCCACAAGCAAAATCAAAGAGGAGAAATATACGAGATTCACCGCCGCTGTCCGCGTCATTGTAGAGCGTTTTGAAAGATAATCGACGGCCGGGTTGATCAGATATGCTACAAACGCGGCGATTATGAGGTTCCGCATTGCGTCGCGCGCATAAAAAACGAACGCAACGACTGCAATGACAAATAAGATTCCCACTACATAGCGAAAAGCCAAGCTCCATTGATTATCTTTATTCATAGGATCTTTTTCACAGCATCCAATGTCGGTTCGATGATCGGCGCTGCTCCGCGAGACGCGGCGCTCATCGCAGTTTGGATATCTTTCAGCCCGCTGCCGGTATTTAACACCAGGATTGGATCTTCGCTCCCTACGACGCCTGAACCTGTTCCCTTTACAAGACCTGCGTATGCCGCTGCTCCAGCCGGCTCCGCGAAGACACCGACCGTACCTAGTTCTGCAATTGCTCTCAAGATTTCATCATCTGATACATTAACGTATGTACCGTCCGTTTCCTTCGCGGCGCGGACAGCTCTCACACCATCACGCGGCAAGTCAACGGAGATCGAGTCTGCAATCGTCTTCGATGAGACGCGCTTAATCGTTTCCGTGTTCCCATGAAATGCATTCGCCACTGCTGCAGAGCCTGTAGCTTGAACCCCAATAATTCGCGGGATGCGCGCGATCCAGCCTAACTGAAAGAGCTCTTTGAACCCTTTGTGTATCCCGGAAATAATATTTCCATCGCCCACAGAGACAAAGATTGTCAACGGCGCATGATCAACGTCGGCCCCAAATTCATCATGCCACAGCCGATGTGTGTTTTCCCACCATTCCCATATCTCGAACGCAGCAGTCTTTTTCCCTTCAGCAGTAAACGGATTGTAGCCCGTATTACGACAATACCAGCCAAATTCATTTGCAGCCTTCACAGCCAGGTCAAAAGCCTCATCATAGGTGCCATCGATCAAAATGACTTTAGCGCCAAATATCAGCAATTGCGCCACCTTCGCCTGTGGAGCAGTCTTGGGCGCAAAGATAACAGCTTTCTGCCCAACTGCGGCAGCCATCCCTGCGAGCGCTGCTCCGGCGTTCCCCGTGGAGGCTGTCACTACGACGTCTGCGCCAATTTCCCTTGCCCGCGCTACAACGATTGCACTGGCTCTATCCTTGAAAGAGGCTGTCGGGTTACGTGACTCATCCTTGAGCCACAGATTTTTTAAGCCGTGTTTCTCGGCAAGCGAAGTTAATTTGAATACAGGTGTCCCTCCTGCAACATGCAGCGGGGTTAATGCACCGGAGTCTTCGAGTTCGGTGACCGGCAGGAGCGGTAGAAAACGCCACAATGACGAGTCGGTTCGCGAAAGCAAGTCCTCAGGCTGGTATTTGTTCTTGATGGCATCATAATCCAACACCACATCCAGGTTGCCACCATCTTTTGGACAGGTGTACGTCACATCGACTGGAGAATATTCCTCACCGCACAGTGAACAGCGATAACCCACGAACTTGTTCATGGGCTGATTTTACCCGATATGGAATTAGACCAGACATATTAGGACTTAACCAAAAAGGCCTCTCAGGTTAGAAACCTTGAGAGTCCTTTTCTACTTTCCACTTTCTAATTCTCGTCCCTCTCCCAAATCTCCCTCGCAATCCACTCCTGATCGACAGGCAACTTATCCACGCGGACACCGACCGCGTTGTAGATTGCATTCGTGATGGCAGGCGTGGTGGGGATACTCGAAATCTCCCCTACTCCCTTCGCACCATAAGGACCTTCTGCGGTAGGATGCTCAATGATAATGGATGTAATTTCAGGGGTCAGCATAATACCAGGGACGCGGTACCTTGCTAAATGATCACTAACGACATAGCCATTGTCCATAATAAATTCTTCAGTAATAGCATTGCCGAGCCCCATCATCACGCCGCCTTCGACCTGTCCCTGCAAACCAAGCGGATTGACGGCCATCCCGACATCGTTGGCAGAGATGACTTTCAGCACGCGCACTTCACCTGTCAGTTTGTTCACTTCCACTTCGGCAGCTTGCACACCAAAGGAGAAAGCAAAGTGCATGTCACCGCCGGTGCCAAGTGGCTGGGTCTTTGGCGCTTCGTATTCATATAACGCCCGCGGCTGTTGTCCCATCGATTTCATCTCTTTTGCAACTTCGGCATAATTCATTGAGTGTCCATTGGCGTGAACAATGCCATTTTCAAAACGTATCTGTTCTGGGCGCACATCATATTTTTCAGCGAGAGTCGCTGTAATTGCATCTCTCAAAGTCTTTGCCGCATATCGTGAGGCATTGCCTGTTGTGTACGTCTGACGTGAGGCAGTTGTGGGACCGCCATCCGGAGTCAAATCTGTGTCCATGACGAGCACACGCACTTCTTTAGGGGAGACAGACATTTCTTCAGCGACTACTAGCTGCATAACAGACGTAAGTCCCTGTCCCATTTCGGCCGCGGAACTTCGTACTTCAAATTTGCCATTGTCGAAGAGTTCTACTTCCGCTGCAGATTTATCAGGCGCGCCACCACCGAGACCTGTGTTCTTGTATCCAACAGCGAATCCCCACGAGCGTATTAGGTGCGGCGTTTCAGGTGCAGCTTGCGGTTTGAATATATCCTCACATGACAGACCTGATGCCTCGCACATGGCACTGGACACTTTATCAATACATTCCATCAGCCCAACTGACTCGCGTAATTCCTGTCCAGTGTTGGTGATGCTCCCAACTTTAAGCGCGTTCATGCGACGTAGTTCGACGGGATCAAGCTCCAACTTCTCGGCGAGCATATCCATCATGGACTCAACTGCAAACGCGGACTGCGTAACGCCAAAACCACGGAATGCGCCGGCAGGTGGATTGTTCGTATACATTGCGTAACAATCGGCTCGCACATGAGCGACGTCATACGGACCAGCCGAGTGCGTTGTAGCGCGGGTCATCACCTTTTCACCCAGCGATGCGTATGCCCCCGTGTCACCATACAACTCTGATTCGACCGCGACCAATCTTCCATCTTTCTTCGCGCCGATCCTGACACGGATTTGCGTTGCATGGCGCTTCGGGTGAACAAGCAAGCTCTCGTGTCTATCAAAGAGTAATTTCACGGGTCGTTGCGTCACATTCGCTAACATCGCAGCATGGATCTGCCCCGCGATATCTTCCTTGCCTCCGAAGCCACCGCCCATTAACTGCCCGATAATACGAACGCGCTGCTCAGGCCAACCCATCACGCGAGCCACTTGGGTTCGATCCTGATATGGAATTTGCGAACCAACATAAATTTCCATTCTTCCGTTGGGCAAGGGCACAGCAATACTGCATTCAGGCTCAATAAAGGCATGCTCGTAAATCGGCGTGTGGAACGTATGCTCCAAAATCACATCCGACTCAGCAAAGCCTTTCTCCATGTCACCCTTGCGGACTTTGATATGCTTGAGCAAATTCCCTTTTTCGTGGATTTGCGGAACTCCGTCCTGACGTGCTTGCACTGGATTCGTGATGACAGGTTGGAGTTCGAACTCCGCCTCGATCAACACCGACGCCTTCTCGGCAATTTCCTGCGTTTCCGCAGCAACAATCGCGATCGAATCCCCTACATATCTGACGCGTTCCCCGATACCGACCATCACTGGCCAATCGTAGATAACCAATCCATGATTATGTTCGCCAGGTATATCCTCAGCAGTCAACACTGCTACAACACCAGGCAATACTTTCGCTTTGGAAATATCCAACTTCTTCAAGAACCCGTGCGGAATCATCGCGCGTCTGACCTTTGCAAACAACATTCCATCGAACTCCAGGTCATCGGTGTAAATCGCTGTGCCATCAACCTTCTCCACTGCATCGGGCCGCACTTTCGTGTGACCAACCACATTATGCGTATGAATTGAATCAGGAACTTGGGGCGGCTTGACAGGCTCGCCAGTTCTCAAGGATTCTGCCGCGGCGAGGATGGAATTTTCGATCATCTGATATCCCGCGCAGCGACAAAGGGTATCTTTCAAAGCAAAGCGAATCTCATCACTAGTCGGATTTGGATTCCGTTCAAGTAACGCATGCGCGGTCATAATCTGCCCGGGGATGCAGAATCCGCACTGCACCGCGCCATGCTCGATGAAGGCCTGTTGAAGAGGATGAAGAATATTTGGACCGCCAAGCTCGCGAAGAGCGCCAGGATTCTCTGCTCTTTCTTCTTTCTTCGCGTCCTTAGCGGTCTTCGCGGTGAATTCATCTGCCAATCCCTCTATGGTAACAATCGTCTTCCCATCCGCGCGCGCCGCGGGATACATACAGGAGAGCACAGGCTCACCATTCACAAGGACGGTACACGACCCACACTCGGATTCTTCACAGCCAATCTTTGTGCCTGTAAGACGCAGACGATAACGCAGCGAATCTGAAAGCATTTCGTTTAGCTTGACTTCCAGAGTATGCTGGATTCCATTGACAGTAAGGGAGATTTGGTCATTCATAAATTACCTCAAGAGAGTAGAACCGTGTCTCAGTGATTAGCTTGCACGTAACCAAGCGGTTTGGAGCGTATCTTTGAACAAACTTTCCACTAGATGCCTTCTATAGTCCGCGCTGGCACGGCGGGCGCTGGAACGGAATCCTACATGTGCTAATAAGATTTCTAATGCAGTTTCAACTATTTCCTCATTCACGGATTTACCAATCATAACTTGCTCTGCATCGCGCGCCCGCCAGGGAGTCGCTGCACCTGGACCAACAGCAATGCGAATGTTTTCGATCAGGTCTTTCTCGCGTTCGAGCCAAACAGTGACATTAATGACCGGCAATGCCACACCCTGCGGACGCATGATTCTTTTGAAACAAGAGGAGACCCTACGGGACTGTGAGTCCCGTAGGGTCTTTTGAATTGGAATATAAAAACCAACAAGCAATTCTTCGCCATGCTTCAACGATGATTTTCCTGGTCCAACAAATAACTCAGGAAATGGGATTCGGCGTGTGCCAACCGTGCTTGCAATCGCTGCTGCAGCATCTAATGCAA
>DAINRK010000037.1:0-16127 GCA_036741855.1 Anaerolineales bacterium | reverse complement strand
TTCTTGGGGAACGCGATCACTTCACGGATGTTCGGTTCGTCGGCAAGCAACATGACCAAACGGTCGATGCCCGGCGCCATGCCTCCATGCGGCGGGGCGCCATACTCAAAGGCTTCAAGCATGTGACCAAATTTCTGCTCGATCTCATCGCCGCGCAGACCCAGCAATTGAAAGACTTTGAGTTGAATATCACTTCGATGAATTCGGATCGAGCCTGATGCCATCTCATATCCGTTGCAAACCATATCGTAGGCATCCGAAAGAATCTCGCCAGGGTTAGTCTCGAATTTTGGCAGGTCGTCCAACTGCGGCATCGTGAATGGATGATGTTCCGCGTCCCATTTCTGTTCCTCTTCGTTCCATGCAAACATGGGGAAGTCCACAACCCACGCGAACGCCATGATGTTCTCGTCAGCCAAATCTAATTTATCGCGGAATATGACGCGCAGACCACCCAGCACCTTATTTACAATTGCGCGCTGATCCGCCGCAAACAGGATGAGATCGCCTTCCCTGGCAACAACTTTGGATTGGACCGCCTCAGCCTCTTCTGGTTTGACGAACTTTGCGGCGGTTCCCTTCAAGCCTTCGCCGGTTACCGCCAAAGTAGCAAGCCCCTTCGCCCCAAACCCTTTGGCGGCCTCCGTCAACGCGTCTACTTCCTTTCGAGAATAGTCCGCGCAGCCAGGCGCAACGATACACTTTATCGCTCCACCAGCCTCCAGTGCAGATTGAAAGACGCGGAAGTCGCTCTTCGCGAAGATATCGCTTACTTCAATCAATTCCATTCCAAAACGGAGATCAGGCTTGTCCGTCCCATATCTCTCCACGACTTCTTTATAAGAGAATTTTGGCCAGGGTGAAGAAAGCAACTTCTTCTGGGGTGCGACCGTCGGAATCATTTCCGTATAAAGTGCTTCGACCAATGCAAGCACATCATCCCGATGCACGTATGACATTTCAAGGTCAAGTTGCGTAAACTCAGGCTGGCGGTCGCCACGCGAGTCCTCATCGCGGAAGCAACGCGCGATCTGGAAGTAACGGTCCATGCCCGCGACCATGAGCAACTGTTTCAATTGCTGTGGCGATTGCGGCAGTGCATAGAACTGACCAGGGTAAATGCGGGATGGGACGAGATAGTCACGCGCGCCTTCAGGCGTTGCCTTGAACAGAATCGGGGTTTCGATTTCGATAAAGTTTTGCTTATCGAGAAAATCGCGCATGAACTTCACAACTTTATGGCGCAGGACCATGTTGCGGACCATACGGTCGCGGCGCAGATCCAGATAACGATATTTCAGGCGCGTGTTCTCATCTGGCAGGTCATTCTCACCGCTGACCATGAAGGGTAGTGTTTTTGCCGGGTTTAATACTTCGATGGATTCGGCAATGATTTCGATTTCACCCGTTTGCATTTTTGGGTTTTCCATGCCCACAGGTCGTCTGTGAACCACGCCTTTGATCTGCAGTACCCATTCCATGCGGACGTTTGCAACGTGCTCAAGAGTTTCTCTCGTGAGATCGGGATTGACTGTCACTTGAATAATTCCATAGCGATCACGAAGATCGAGAAAGATGACCCCGCCATGATCACGTCGGCGATGTACCCAGCCTGCAAGAGTCACTTTCTTGCCCGCGTCGAACGCTTTCAGCTCGCCACAGGTATGAGTTTTGTACATAACGCGCCTCCAAGAATTTCTAAACACTAAGGACACGAAGTGCTCAAAGGTTGTAAGTAGGGCACGACACGATAAATTCTTACAGAATTTCTTTTGTGTCCTCACCTGCACTTCGATTTGTGTTGCAAATCGTGCGGGTGCAAGTCTGGTGTCCTTTGTGTTTAAGTCGAGATAAAATAAATCGCCCTTCGCTACTGCGTTGGGCGATTGGTTTCTTTCTAGAACTTACTTTTTAGCCAGCAAAGCTTCGCCCAACGATTCGGAGATCGTCATTATCGTTGTTATTATTATTGGCGAAGCAGAACTGGTAGTACTTCATAATGACCATATTATAGCACACACTTTTTTGGCAGAGAGATTTACCTTGAATTTTGCTTTCCAATTCGCTCTATAAACCATCCAACCACACCGGCCGACAATATCCCGGTTCCCAGATCCACCAGCAGAGCCGTCAGATTGATTTCAAATCGATATGCAAAACCGCCTTCCTCGTAAAATCGAAACGGCCAGCCCGCGCGTGCAATGTCATCGGCACAGGCATCGCGTCCGAAGACCGCGGGCAGGCCACAGTCCGAGGCAAGATGCGCCGAGAGCAGGTTGATAGCGGTGAAGAGGAGGAGTCCGATTGCAAATCCAGTAATGAAGCGCCTAGTCATAGGTTGCCAGCAACAGGATGTAAAGATGATGTAAGTATAAACTCTTCCATTCCTTTTGAAGATGCTGTATATTGCTTCATAAGTTCCGAAGCGAAGTCCAAAAGGAGAACAAAATGAATTACCGGATCATGTTCCTGGTGAACGCGCTGGTCGCCGTCCTGTTCGGGCTGGCGTTCTTATTCTTCCCGGCCCGGGTGCTGGGTCTGTTTCGGACTGAGACGTTTGTTGCTACAGTCTTGATGTCACGATTCTTTGGAACTGCAATGCTCGCGCTTGGCCTGGTATTGTGGTTCGTAAAAGATATAGCCGATGAAGGTGTGCAAAAAGGGATTGGTATCGCTTTGCTGGTTGGTGCTGTGGCAGGACTAATTGTAACGGCTCTGGGAACATTTGCCTCCAACGCTGTGATTCGTGCGAATGGATGGCTTGCGATGGTGATTTACGTCCTCTTTGGGCTGGGTTACGCATATTTGTTGTTTATGAACCGACCTGCTTCTTCGACCTCCACTGATTAAAACTTCGTTGCATCATACTGAACTGTGGTTTGGCCCGGTAACTTTCAAAAGTGTTTGGCGTCATGCACTAGGTGGGAGCTAGACTAGCGCCCCGACGCTGGGCATAAGGAATTCCCATGCGAAATTGTTACTTACAATTCAAGTCTGGTGGCAAATTCGCATGTTTGTTGTGTTCGACCACAGGGCAGAGTAATTGCCTGTGCATAGGAGTTTTATTTGGTTATGAGTCTTGATAAAGTTGATCAGGCTGGAGAATTCGTTCTGCCTCACCTGACAATCCTCGTTGTGGATGACGATGAATTGAGCCAGCGTATGATGAAGCTTGTATTGTCGCGCGAAGGGCACCAGGTGGAGTTAGCCTCCAATGGCTTGGAAGCCTTCGAGGCAGTAAAGTCCAAAAAATATGATATTGTATTTATGGATCTGCAAATGCCCATTATGGACGGTATGGAGGCGAGTCAGGAAATTCGTAAATGGGAAAATGGAGGTCTGCGCACTTTCATCGTGGCCCTGACTGCCAGCTATCTTCCTGAGCAGGGTCAGGAACTGTTCGAAGTTGGTATAGATAATTATATTTCCAAGCCTTTCGAGATTGAACATGTTCGGCGCATGCTCAAGTATCGAACGGATGCCATCCTGCATTTAACTGCAAATGCAGAGGTGATTCACAACGAGGAAATTTCCCTTGGAGAAGTTCTTGATTTTCAGAAAGGTGTAAAACGTGTCGGTGGCGATATTGACACCTACTGGGAGTTGTTTGCCGATTTTATGCAGGAGCTTCCCGAGAAGACCAATCGATTGCAGCACTTTTTCGAGCTTGGGAATCTGGAGGAACTTGCTCGGGCAGCTCATAACCTCAAAGGGGTGGCTGCCAATCTGGGGATATTGCAATTATCTGAATATGCCGACAAACTTGATAAGCAGAGTAGCGAAGGTTATACTCAGAGTATTGAGGAGTCTCTCGATAAAATAAAGGCCATTGTAAGCAAGTTGGAAACTGTAGCGCAAATTTTCCTTACTGGTCGAAAATTTCATGCTGAGTAATCATACATATTCATGTTTGCCAGGAGGAGCAAATGCGGGTCTTACTGATCGACGATGAACAGTTCTACTTTAAATTATTAGGAAAGGCACTTAAAGCGGCGGATTACGATCTCGAATATGCAAAATCAGGTAGTGAAGGGCTGGCTAGAGTCCCGTCCTTTCAGCCTGAAATGCTTATTGTCGATCTCAAATTGCCAGAGATGGACGGCTTTGAGATCCTCCTACGCTTGCGCCGAGACCCCAACTTCGGCCACATTCCTGTCATTGTTATCACCTCAAAGGATGAACTCAGTGAAAAGCTAAAAGCATTTGAATTGGGTGCAGATGATTACGTTGTAAAGCCATTCCAGCCGGAAGAGCTGGTGGCACGCATGGGCATTCTGGCTCGCCGTGGTAGAGCAATGCAGATTGTCCAACAGATGGAAAAAACGGCGAGCAAAGCGAATGCGACGGTCATCACAGTCCATAGTTTGCGGGGCGGTCTGGGGTGTTCAAGCATCGTTGTAAATTTGGGATTGGCTTTTCACAAACTTTGGGGAAAGCAGACTCTTCTCATCGACGGCATATTAACCGCCGGACAAGTGGCGTTGATGTTGGATGCAAAGCCCGCTGCAACCTGGGAAAACCTCGTAGGCGTTGATTCTGAGAATCTCGATGACGCAGTGACTAGCGAAATGATGTGCTTACACAACAGCGGGATTCGTTATATTGCTTCTCCTCGGTATCCCATAGCAGCCGACACATTTACAAATGAGACGCTGAAACTTTTCATGGACACGCTAAAAAGCCAAACCGATTTCATTGTTGTAGATATCTCCCACGATTTTTCAGATATGACAATTCAGATGTTGAGTGCGTCGAACTCGATATTGTTGGTAATGGCACCTGAGATGGCCTCGCTGCGCACCACCATGAGTGCGTTGGAAATATATGATCGGCTGGGAATCCCTCTTGAAAAAGTGAAGATTGTTTTGAACAACAATTCATCCAATCCTGCCATCAAGCAGGCGCAGCTTGAGAAAGTATTAAAGCGTCCTGTCGATTTCGTTTTACCGTTTGAAGCTGGTGCCGTGAACCGCGCACTTAATTTTGGACAACCCTTCATTTTAAGCAATCCCGACCTGCAGATATGTCAAAATCTGGAAAAGATGGCATATATGCTCAGCGGTAATGCATACACATCGATTCCACCCGCCGTCCCATCACCGACATGGAAACGGGTGACGAGTCAACTTTCCACTAAGTAGGGGTAATGCGGAAAAAAAACCGACATTCCTCTTTCCTGATCCTTCTAATGCTTGGGATAGGACTGCCAGGTTTTATTGGGATACTGGGTGTCCAGGCGAAGGCCGTCGCCAGCCAGCCTGAGATCATCAGTTCGATTCTGCAAATTGCGGGCACCTCTACACCTACCCTGATTCCGGCAACTGCGACACTTCTTGCTTCCACCTCGACTGATTTACCCCTTGTCAATCTGCTGACTCCCTCCGGCATATTCTCTCCCGCGCTACACGCCTTCATTCAAGCGCCAACCGGACTTGTTTCAAAGCCTTATGTCATTCTCACCGCATTTTCCTCCCTACCTAGAACTGAGTCGGTAACGATTAGAGGATTTGTTAACTCGCAGGAATTTATCTGTACACAATCTCCTTGTGTGATCACCCTTCAAGGCGATTCAAGATTTGTGTTCAGAGCATTTACAGATTCAGGCGCAAGCAGCGAGGAGATTATTGCATCAGTACGGGTGGTCCAGACCCAGGATGGATACCTTGTAACAATTGATTCCGTTAACGTATTTACCCCAACTAACGATTCTTGTTCTCTTACCTGGGGAGTACAGGATGAAACAGGTGCCACCTGGGATTCATTTGTTCAGTTCCCTTACGAGCTTAATACGAAGAAAACCCTGCATACCCTCGCCACACAACTTATTCTGAACGGCATCGTTGATACTCGAGATTGCCCCGCTGGTGGGTTAAGCCTGAGTATGAATTGGCCCACTGCCTGTGGATTGGAGCGTGCCTCAACCAAGATGATCGAATGGCAGAATCAATTCGATGAACATATCTGGCTGGCGAGCAAAAATCAGGGTATTCCACCAAAAATCTTAAAAACACTGATTGAACTTGAATCACAATTTTGGCCCGGAAACTCACGTTTTTATGTGGATGAATATGGTCTGGGTCAGATCAATCAATTAGGGATTGATGTGTTACTGCGCAGGGACCCTGGCTTATATCAGAAGGCATGTGCACAAGTGCTTTCGGATTGTTTCACCCCCTACGCAAGTTTGCCGCCGAATCAGCAGGCATTGATTCGAGGTGCGGTTGTCAGTCTTGCAGACGCTACTTGCCCAACCTGCGATTACGGATTGGATCTGAATAAAGCAAAGGAAAGTGTTTCCCTTATCGCAATGCTTCTTCGCGCAAACTGCCAGCAGGTGGATGTGATCCTGGATCTTGCTGCCAAAGCTCACTTCGATGAGGATGCAGATGCTGCCACTGCCACTGCCGCGGTTGCAACGGCAACTGCGGGAGGAACCGGTCTTTCCAAAACTACCTATGAGGATCTCTGGCGATTTACATTTGTTGCATACCACAGCGGTCTAAGTTGCCTGCAGACAGCAGTACTGGCGGTTGAAAAGGCCAATTTGCCCGTGACATGGGAAAACGTTGCCGATGCAATGAAGTGCAAGGGTGCCGTGGAGTATGCAGATGGATTTATGGGCAACCTGCTTGCGTTTGATCTTTATCTCTTTCAAGTTAGCCAGTCAGATACCTCACTCGCTGCGCCTACATTTGTGCCGACGCGGACTCCTATCCCAACACCGACGGTCTTCATATCTACTGCGCAGATCAGGGTTCAGGTATTTATGGATCGCAACAATAATGGCACTCCCGAAGAAGGCGAATGGATCGATGGGATGACTGTGCTAGTTACGACATCAACAAATCAGCAGATTACACAAAGAACCCAAAATGGCATCGCGATCTTTGATATGACCGGATATCCGCCTGGTATTGATCTTACTGTAAGCCTGCCAGGTTTGTACCGGAGTGAGAGTTCTATATTGCCCGAACAAGGCGAAGTACTTGTGACGTTTAGGTTCGAACAACCTGCGTTGCCTACACTTCTTCCCTAGCGAGAAAATACCATGCCAAAGAAAAATCGAAAGCCAGATCGTGCAAAAAAAATGTTTGAAAAAACCGATATTGAATCCGTGGAAGCGCATGTCGAATCAACGCAATCCGAAAAGGATCAGATTGAGACGGCTCTTTCTGATTCGATTCCGCCAGCTGCCGTGAATGAAAGCAAAAGCGATGAACAGCCTGCCAATGCGGCATCCGTTCTTCCGGCTAACGACGTAACTGCTTCAGACGAACCCCCTAAGGTCGAGGATGAGGATTCAGCAGATAGTATGCTGGATGATGTTCGCCAGTCTTTAATTGAAGACGAAACCGTCAAAGATGAGAAAAAGTCGAAAAAATGGTGGCGTCGAGTCGCCAAGGGCTTGCAAAAAGATAAAAAGACTGAAACAGAAGTACCTGTTGAAGCAGAAGCAGATTTGACGCCTGTGAGCGTGCAGACGGATTTGCCGGAAGAAAAAGAGACAGAAGAATATAGCGATGAGATCGATGAACTTATCGATATGCTTGAAGCCGAGACAAGCGAGGAAACCGCGCAAGTCTCTCATGCAGTAGTCACGCCGGTCGAGCCGGAACCAGAAGTTGATATTGAGGAACTCAAAAAACAGGCCTTTCGACCGCGTGGTGAGGGCGAAGAAGAGCAGAGTTTATCCGAGGTCCGGTCGGTCGCTTTGGCGGATGGCGAAGAAGTTTTTGTGGAGGTTCAAGCGACCACTCAGGATCCTTTGGAGGAACGGCTGGCGTCATTGGAAAACCTGCTGCGTCCCTACAGGAGTTATCTCTATTTTGGGTTTGCGGTTCTGGGCGTTGTGATGGCGGTAATTGCTGGAGCAGTTCTGTTAAATATTTACCGGCAGAGTCAGCCTGCTGCCCCTGTCGTTGATCCAAATTTACCATTTCCAACTTCCATAAGCCTTCCGGGTGGACTGAATTTCAGCCTGGGCAAAGGAGCACTCAAAGACGGCCAATGGAATCCACGCGGACCTGAGTGGCTGGAGGGAACCGAAGTCTGCCGCTGGGTGGCCATTCCGTGGAGCCGTCAATTGGAAGCCGTGATTCGAACCTTAAACCCAAATGACCGCATTGAGCTTGTGATGAGCAACAATGACCGGTTGGTATATGAAGTGTATTCGGTACAGCAATTGACCAACGCCGAACTGCAAGACGTGAAATCAGATTCCCCCTGTCTGCTTCTCATACTGGCGGAGGCAGAATCAGAAACGCGCTGGGTTCTTACAGCCCTGCCATAGGTTGTCGGTCAGCTGATCTAACGGAGCTGCCTGGTTGAGTTTATTTAATTGAATACCCTGGTTCAATAACAGAAAGGTTACAGGTGACGTCTATATTTGGGGCGGTTCCTTCTTATAGGTATGATTTGTCTATATATAGCGGTAGCTGTTCTGGATGAGTTTCCAGGCGGGGTAACTTTTCCCCTATTGCTTCGTCTTGCTTTCAATGATTTAAGCGAGCATAACTGCTGCAATTAAAATCAATTCATAAATGGAAATAAATTTTGGGATGCAAAGACCTGGTGACGAAAACTGGTCGCAAAACCCGTATGGGTGTAGTCACTGGCGAGCGATAGCGAAACCGACCCGCATTTTGGTCGGTTTTTGCTTTCCTATTTTTGATAGAGTTTCTAGGACTTATAACTCGATGTTCATAAAAAGATTTTTCAATGGAAACAAAGTATTAGAGGGCCGCGCGCAGGCGATGGTAGAATTTGCGATTGCCTTGCCCATTCTGTTGGCGTTGTTAGTGGGAATACTTGAAGTGGGGCGCATGGTTTTCATTTATTCAGCTGTTAACAATGCGAGCCGTGAAGCAGCTCGCTATGGCTCTGTCATCGGACTGAACGATGGTGGCACTAGTCCGAAATATCAAGACTGTGATGGGATTAGAGCCATTGCGAAGCGATCTGCTTATTTCATGAATTTAGCAGATTCTGATATCGTCATCTCATATGATCATGGTCCCGGTTCTGGTTCGCCTTTTGACGAGTGTCCCATTGGAATGCCAGCGGATCCCACTATTCAAGTAAATACTCTTGCTGATCCTGACCGTGTAGTTGTTACAGTGACATCGACGTATAGTCCCATGGTTACTCTGCTTCCGATCAGTTCGCGTCCAATTACTTCATCCAGCGCGCGGACGATATTGGGAATTCTGGACTTGAATTCAGGCAACAGTGTGGTGCCCACAACGGGTGTGTTCCACACAGCTACAGCAACGAGTCCATCAACGGCCGTCCCCACTGACACGGTAACAATGATTCCGACAGGCCCATCCAACACACCAACTGCGACAGATACGCCGGGCGGTCTAATAACATTCACACCGCTGCCTACCGGTACTCCAACACTTACACCCACAAACACGCCAACAGCGACATTGACATTCACGCCGTCTTTCACGCCAACCATGACATTCACGCCAACCAGCACTTCTACGCCGGTGCCAGGATGTAGCAACATCACGGCAGGTGCGATCACCGTACCTGGTGTATCTGGCAATAAGAGTATGAGTATGACGATCACCAATCCTCATGATGCGGTTACAGTTTCAAACGTCCAGGTGACTTGGAACAGTTCCACCGGATCACCCAGCAGTGGTACTTTGACCTTAACAAGCATAACTCTGGGAAGCACATTCTGGTCAGGTAGTAGTACTGCAGGAACAGGCCTAACGATCACACCTTCAACGAACGTGACCATCCCAGGGAATAACATAACTTCGACAATCATTTTCACATTCGACAAGAACTATCAAAACCCGAGTGGTAATTCAATTACGATCAATCTCTCAACAGTAGGCTGTGAGAGTTACCCAATTCATAGACCCTAATGGTAGTAGTCCTTAGGAAGGAGAAATTATTATGAAATCCATAAAAAGTGAACGCGGACAGGCATTGATCATCTTTGCGCTTGCGGCGATTGGCATTTTTGGCATCGTCGCACTCGCTATAGATGGCAGTGCGAAATTCTCAGACCGTCGCCATGCGCAGAACGCCGCGGATGCCGCCGCCCTGGCTGGTGCGCTATCGTTGGTCAATGGGCAAACGACAGAGATCGACGGTGTCCAAATTTGGGTCCTTGACGCACTGGATCGTGCGCTCGACAATGGTTACGATGACAATCATGTGTCCAATGATGTATGGGTGTACCGGTGTCATGCTGTTGATGGCACTTCGCCTGTTGATTGTGGACCCTATAACGGCAATCCTGATTACGTTCAAGTGGCAATTAGGTCGCATGTCAATACTTATTTTGCCCGTGTGCTTGGCATCAGTGAAACAGTCAATACCGTGAGCGCAGTGACCTATGCCAAAAAACGCGGACCATTTTATGATGGCAATTTGATCGTTGCGCTAAACCCAAATCCTTGCTCGGGCGGAAATGGTAATGTTCAGTTGGGCGGTAACAGCGATGTCACTCTTTCAGGCGGTGGGGCATTCGTCAACTCCGGTGGGACTAACTGTGGAATGGAACAAGGTGGGAGTTGTCCAATTATTACAGGCGGTGCTGCTATTGGTTCGACCGGCGACGGCAACATTAACCTGGATGGCTGCTTAGGTATTCCAACACCAAGCTACAATTCTGATCCCTATGCCTTCCCGCCTGAGATGCCAGCCGAGCCAGGTGAATGTACTTCTCCTTCAGGAACCTGGTCAAGCAACAGTTCCACGCAGACCACTACATTGCAACCAGGCAGATATAATGAGTTTCCTCCATCAACAGGCGGCGGTGTGACAGTCTACGATAATGTAATTATGAATCCTGGCATATACTGCGTGAATGACGTAGTAAAGCTAGTTGACCATCACTTAGTCCTATATGGCCATGATGTTACAATTTATATTCGCGCTGGTTATGATTTTGATATTCAGGGAGGTACAATAACTCTTGATGCGCCCGATACAGGATCTTATGCTGGCTATTTGTTTATCGTCAACTCGGATTTTACCGGTACAGTGCCAGATTGTCATATTAATGGTGATTCCAGCAACTCTTACACCGGTACGATTTTTGCTCCCTATTGTGATATCATAATTAATGGCGGTAACGATACTACGTCCTACAATGCACAGGTAATCGGCTATACCGTTACGATACTTGGCAATGCACATACGGACCTCTACTACAATGTAAATGATGTTGCCGAAAATACTCCCAAAGTTGGTCTGATGCATTAGACTAAGATCAAGAGGGCGGGCCCAATCTCTTGGCTCGCCCTCTTTTCATTTCTAAATCCAGTTCAAAATAAACATTAGATAGGAAAAATTACATGGTAAAAAAGCTGGCTACACAAATCGTTCCAGGGATTACAGATGCAGAATTACTGCGGCCCCGCGTTCTGAAATACCTTATAGAACTGACTGACGAAACCCCACCACTGGGTGAGCGCTATGAAGAGTTACTGAGGGGGTTGATCTTTCAGGCTTATGAAGTCGCAAATGGTGATTTGGGGCCGGGGGAGCCGGAGTTCCTGAATGATATCTTTGAATATGTTGCAGGGTATGGTGCGATGGAAGAGTTTTTCGATGACCCCCAAGTCAGCGAAATTATGATCAATGGACCCAGCCAGATCTTTATCGAAAAGAATGGGAAGTTAATACTGACCGATGCAAAATATGAAAGTGAGCTTCAATTGCGGTTTGCTATTAATCATGTCATCAATCCCTTTGGCAGATACGTGAACTACAAGCACCCCATGGTGGATGCCCACTTGAAGGATGGTTCTCGTATCAATGCTGTTATCCCACCTGTTGCCCAACAAGGCTCGTGTCTCTCAATTCGTCGCTTTCTGAAGGACAAATTAGCTGTTCAGGACCTCATCGATAAAGAAGCACTTACGAAAGGTATGGCAGATTTTGTGTCTGTTTGTGTCGCAGCACGGATGAATATCATTGTCGCCGGAAATACCAGTTCAGGAAAGACAACCTTCCTCAACATTTTGGCGCGTTCCATTCCTGACCACGAACGAATCGTCACGATTGAAGATTCTGTCGAGTTGCAAATGATGCAGACACATAAAGTGTCGCTGGAAGCCAGGCCGCCAGATTACAACGGTGAGGGACAGGTTACCATCCGCGATCTGGTAAGAAACGCCTTGCGTATGCGTCCAGATCGAATCGTGGTAGGCGAAATCCGCGGCGGCGAAGCCCTGGATATGTTGCAAGCCATGAACACGGGTCACGATGGATCGATGACAACTGTACACTCCAATTCACCACGCGATACGCTATCTCGTCTTGAGACAATGACATTGATGGCTGGTTTTGAGCTGCCAGTAGTGGCCATTCGCAAGCAGATCTCTGCAGCTTTGGACTTGATCGTATACCTAACCCGCTTCCCCGATGGAACACGCAAGGTCACGCAAATTTCCGAAGTAGGTGGCATGGAGTCGGATGTCATTATTCTGACAGACATCTTTCTGTTTCAGCAGACTGGCACAAGTCCAGACGGAAAGCCCCTGGGTCAATTCCGTCCGACGGGTCTGCGTCCTATGTTCGCTCCCCAACTGGAGGCGATGGGATACCGACTGGACCGTCAGATGTTTATGGGCAAATAAGCCTCGTTGATAAAAAGGACTGCCCGGCATTTTATTGCCGGGCAGTTTTAATTAATTTTCCAATCAACAATTATTCCAATATCGCATTGCTCATTTCATCAAGTTTCGCGACTTCCTCATCTGTCAACTTCCAACCGAGTGCACCTGCGTTTTGTTGTGCCTGTTCCGCATTCTTCGCGCCGGGAATGGGAAGTGCCCCCTTGCAGATAGTCCAATTCAATGCAATCTGGGCGTTGGACTTCCCTCCATGATCCTGCCCGATCTCTGTCATTAATTTGAGGAGTGGTCCTAATTTAGGAAGTATGCCTCCATAACTTGCCCCACGCGAACCCGGTGGAGGCGTTTCCGTGCTGTACTTGCCTGAAAGCAAGCCTTTCTCAATTGGGCTATAAGCGATCAGACGAATCCCCAACTCTTTGCATCTGGCAAGCGTACCATCCTTTTCCACGGTGCGGTTCAACAGACTATAGTGTACCTGGTTCGATGCCAGCGGAATGTTATGGCGCGACAGCGATGAATACGCTGCTACCATGCGGCTTTGCCCAAAGTTTGAAACGCCAACAGTGCGCGTCATGCCACTTTTCACGCACTCCGCGAGTCCCGCCATTAACGTATCTGTACTCATGACCGGGCTAGGCCAATGGATCTGATATAAATCCACACTTTCGACTCCGATTCGGGCAAGGCTTCCCTTCAGGGCACGAGGCAACGCCCCCTTGGTAAATCTCCAGGGGAGTGGAAAAAACTTCGTGGCAACCAGGATGGGTTGATCAGTCTCTTTCAGAAACTGTCCAAGCAAACGCTCAGACCGCCCATTGCCATATATCTCTGCGGTGTCAACAAAACGAATTCCTTCGCTGACAGAAACCTGAAATGCCTCGCGCACTTCTTCTGGGCCGTAATCGTGCCCATACTGCCAGACAATTCGATCACCCCACTGCCATGCCCCCAGTCCCATTTCGATCGCATGCAAGAACCTGGTTTCAGTACTTAATTCGGCCAAGGCTTCTCTCCGGGAGGAATAGGAAGGATTGTATCTTAAAATATGATACCATCATAGTCAGCAAATCTAATTCGAGTTAAAATTCAACCTACTCAAACTATTGGAACTGATGGAACGCTACTCTCTCACTCTTCTCAAATTGGGTTGAGAAGACAGGGGTGAGGGAATGCCGCTCCCTGAGTTCCGGGGAGGTTCCTGTGACATCTCTGTCTGCATCGCGGGATTTCGAACCCGCCGCTGACCTAAGCCGAAGGCTGAGGCTGCCCTTTTCAAATTTAGAATTGCTGACGCGTGCCCTCACTCACCGTTCCTATGTCAATGAGAATCCGAATGCCATGGATGATAATGAACGGCTCGAATTCCTGGGCGACGCGGTACTGGATTTCATTGTCGGTGCGTGGGTATATCATCGCTTCCCTGAAATGCCCGAAGGCGATCTCACCAAAATGCGGTCAGCCATTGTCCGTAATGATCAACTGGCGGATTTCGCGCGACACCTAAATTTGGGTGCTGCACTGCGATTGGGCCGCGGCGAACTAGCTTCGGGAGGTCGTCAGCGTAACGGATTACTAGGATCGGCATTTGAGGCGCTGATTGGCGCCTTGTATCTGGATTCAGGCCTGGGGGCGGTGGAAGCGTATGTTCAACCATTATTGGAGCACGCCCGCGAGGCTATCCTTAATAAGGTGCATGATCCCAAGAGTCAATTGCAGGAATGGGCGCAGGCGCAGAAATTCGGCGCACCGCGTTATAAAACCATCGCGACCACTGGTCCTGACCATGCCAGGGAATTCGATGTCCAGGTAGAAATCGGTGGGCAGGTGGTGGGGCAGGGTCATGGTAGAAACAAACATGCGGCAGAGCATTTTGCTGCGAAGCACGCGCTGGAAACGTTGGGAATAGAATAGGATCGAATTGTTGAGAAATATTTCACATGATTACGACTTTGTAGCCCTCTTATCATGCCATGAAAGAAATTAGATGCCTTTAAGACTAAAATCACTTGAATTGCAAGGTTATAAGACATTTGCATCAAAGACTACTTTTGAGTTCGCAAGCGGTATCACCGCGATTGTTGGACCAAACGGTTCAGGCAAATCGAACATTGCAGATTCACTTCGCTGGGTTTTGGGGGAACAATCCTATACCTTGCTGCGCGGCAAGAAGACCGAGGACATGATTTTCAATGGTTCCGAGCATCGTTCCCGTGCAGGAATGGCTTCTGCGCATATTGTCTTTGATAACAGCAATAGCTGGCTTCCAGTAGATTTCACCGAAGTCGGTATGACGCGCCGCGCTTACCGTGATGGTCATAATGAATATTTGTTGAACGATCAACATGTACGCTTGCGCGACTTGAATGAATTGCTCGCGGCCTCTGGTTTATCTGAAAGAACATATACGATTCTGGGTCAAGGGCTTGTGGACGCGTCGCTTGCCCTGAAAGCTGATGAGCGTCGCCGTTTGTTTGAAGAGGCAGCGGGTGTCGGTTTATATCGCATTCGACGCGAGGAAGCGCTCAAGAGACTTGAAAACACAACGCGCAACCTGGAACGCGTGCTGGATATCATGTCTGAGCTTGAACCGCGTTTGCGAAGCCTTGAACGTCAGGCAAAACGCGCGATTGAATATTCACGTGCGCAAGCTAACCTAAAAGTGATCTTGCGCGAATGGTATGGCTATCACTGGCATCATGCGCAACAGGAGTTGACCGAAGCGCGCGAAATTGTAAGGGCGCAGGAAGCCCGAGTTCAGCAGGCGCGGGAAGCTCATCAAAAAGCGCAGGAGGAATACAATCGATTTCGTGAGCGATTCACAGGAACGCGCTCCCAACTCAATGCATGGCATCATCAATCTGCGGAATTGCATAGCCAGCGCGAAGAAGTCAGTCGCGAGCTTGCAGTGCTTGAAGAGCGAAAGCGTTCATTGCTTTCATCACAATCATCTATATTGGCAGATAAGGATCGCGCATCTGACGAGGAACGCATCACGATGGAACGCCTGGCTGAGGCGGAGCAGGAGACTGTGCGCCTGCAAGCGGAATATGATGAGGCAAGGAAACAATACGCAGATACTCATCAGTCATTGCAAACAATTCAAGCTGAGCGCAGCATCGTCGAAGAAAGACTACGGGGCGCGCAGGCAGAAATCGAAAAACGGGCAGCTCAACGTGCTGAATTCCAGGCGCGGTTGGATGAACTGGAGGCCCGTTTGAATAATTTCCAACAACGTATTGAAAGCACAAGCAAAGCGGTTGAAGCGGCTGAAATAAGTACGCGTGACGCGGGTGAGAAATTTACCCAGGCTCGCAGGACGCGTGAGGATGCCGAAAAAGAATTAAAGAAGGCCGAAGAGAAGGCAGGAAGCGCCAGGAGGGAAATTGAACAAATAGAAAATAAACGGCGTGAAAAAATCGATGAACGCACCAATCATTTGGCTGAATACACACGCCTGAAAGTTCAACTCGAAGTGCTCGAACAGGCAGAGCAATCGCTGGCAGGATATGCAGAGGG
>DAINRK010000036.1:0-16422 GCA_036741855.1 Anaerolineales bacterium | reverse complement strand
GTTGTAAGCTGGGGCAGTCCCCGTTCGATATTTGGTCCAGGAGAGAGAACGTATGCGACATTTCGTCATTGCGGGAATTCTGGTCATTGTAGTATCTGTTCTCACATTTGCAGGCCTGTACGCAGCTCATTTAATGCCAATTGCTGCAAGCGCGCAGGCGGGTTATATCGATTGGATGTGGAACGTAGAGTTGATAGCCATGTCCTTTCTATTTGCTTTGATCGCGGTCCCGATGTTTTATAGTTTTGTGGTCTTTCGTCGCAAAAAAGGCGATACGACGGATGCAGAACATGTAGAGGGCAATACCACATTGGAAATAGTTTGGTCTATTGTCCCATTATTCCTTGTAGTAATTTTTGCGTATTTAGGTGCTGTAAATTTAGCTGATACACTTCGTGAAGATCCCAATGCTATGGTGGTGAAAGTAACTGGTATTCAATGGTCCTGGAAGTTCGAATATCCACCCGTTGATGGAATATCTGTTGCATCAGATGAACTGCATATTCCGGTAGGGAAGCAGGTGCTTCTGCAGATGACGTCAAACGATGTCATTCATTCCTTTTGGGTACCCGAATTTCGGGTCAAGCAAGACCTTGTACCTGGTCGTATCACGGAACTGCATATCACTCCAACGCGCGAGGGAAATTACAAGGTCCGTTGCGCAGAACTCTGCGGTACTTCGCATGCTTATATGGAAAAACCTGTATTTATTTCAACACAGGAAGAATATGATGCCTGGTTGGCTGATCAGGTCGAAGAAGCCAAGCAGTTGCAAGCTACACCGGAAGGGGCCGGTCAGTTATTGGTTGCAAATAACGGATGCGGAGCCTGCCATTCAATCAACGGCGCAGCAGGGATTGGTCCCACGTGGTTTGGTTTGTTTGGGCATGAGGTTGAATTATCAGATGGCACGGTCGTGGTCGCGGATGAAGCGTATCTGACAGAATCCATCAAAACACCGCAAGAAAAGATAGTTGCCGGTTTTGAAACCCAGCTCATGCCAACATATGGTTTCCCGGATGAAGACATCGCAAATATCGTCGCATATATTAAGACGCTAAGATA
This sequence comes from Anaerolineales bacterium, assembly GCA_036741855.1. Lineage (GTDB taxonomy): Bacteria > Chloroflexota > Anaerolineae > Anaerolineales > Villigracilaceae > Defluviilinea. The sequence goes on along the minus strand of DAINRK010000036.1, from coordinate 15,357 downwards.
ATTAGTGAGGAATATCATGAGAAATATGAATCCTGTGCGTAAGGGACTTTTGCTTCTGATATTGGGAGGGGCCGTCGGATACGGAATTGGTCTGGTGATCGATTTGCTGATTTCAGGCACACTAAACTTTTCCGGCTCGGTCTCAGCGGCGTTTGCAGTCCTCTTCGCTTTTTCCTCCTTCTTTTTTGGGCTATATGGTTATAGAGGAATTACGCGTGGCTTGGTGTGGCAAGTCGTTGGGATGATGCTCGGCGCGTTCTTTGTGACAGGGATCCGCGCTTTGATGGGTAAAACTGAAATATTTGGTCCCTTCTTCTTTAGCGAACCGGCATGGGTGGTTGGCGCCTTGACCAGTGTTGTATCCTTCCTGTTCGGTGTTGGCGCTCTCGATGATTGGATGAAGTGGGCACGCGGGATCGACACGCCTGAGCACAAGGAAGATCCACCAGGATGGGAAAAATATTTTTATGTGTCCTACGATCATAAGGTCATTGGCATTCAATACACAGCCACAGCACTCTTTCTAATTGCTGTAGGCGGTACTTTTGCTTTGATTTTCCGTTCGGAACTTGCCTTTTCTCAATTGCAATTCCTCACACTCGATCTGAATCTGTTCAATCAAAATGGACCTAAACTATACAACACGCTCATGTCGTTGCATGGCATCATGATGATCATCTCCATTTTGTTGGGCGTCTCAGGTATTATCAACTATGTGGTACCTTTGCTGCTCGGCGCGCGGGATATGGCTTTCCCACGAATGAACGCCTTTGCTTACTGGGTTGCTGTTCCAGCAACGGTACTTTTCCTGCTGAGCCTGGTCCTGGGAGGATTTGATACAGGCTGGACAGGTTACCCGCCTCTCTCTGCTCGTGCGCCAGTAGGGATGCAGATGTTCTTCCTGGCTGTGTTCACGGCTGGTTGGTCATCCATCCTTGGTTCATTGAATGTCATTGCCACCGTTTTGCGTATGCGCGCCAAGGGGATGACATCCATGCGTCTGCCGATTTTTGTGTGGGCTGGTCTTGCCACATCCATTATTGCACTTACAGCCACACAGTTGATTGGTCTTTCATTCCAGCTAGTGATGTTCCAGCGGCTGTTTGGCATGGGCTTTTTCGATGCGGCAAAAGGCGGGAATCCTGTTCTGTTCCAACATATGTTCTGGTTCTATTCACATCCAGCCGTATATGTGTTCGTGCTCCCAGGCCTGGGCGTGATCTCGGAACTTTTACCGGTATTCGTCCGCAAGCCGTTGTTTGGGTACCGTTGGATTGCGATGTCATCCCTTGGTATCGCATTTGTGGGCTTTACCGTTTGGGCACATCACATGTTTACATCGGGCATGAACGAATATCTACGGGTTCCGTTTATGTATAGCACCCTATTGGTGGCAGTTCCAACAGGTGTCAAGTTCTTCTCGTGGGTTGCAACGATTTGGGGAGGAAAGATAGAGTTCGCCACGCCGATGCTTTTCGTGATTGGCGCGATCATCGTGTTTCTAATTGGTGGTCTCACCGGACCTCCAAATGCTGCCATTGCTCTTGACCTTCACCTGCACGATACATATTGGGTTGTTGGTCACTTTCACGATACGATCTTCGGCGGATTCGTTTTCCCGTTTTTCGCCGCGATCTATTACTGGTATCCCAAAGCGACGGGTCGCCGTATGAGCGAGTTTTGGGGCAAGATGCATTTCTGGTTGATGACCCCCTCGTTCTTTGTGTTAACCTTTGGCATGATGGTCGTTGGTCTGCGGGGGATGCGACGCCGCATTGTGGATTATGATCCTGGGTTAGGCATCGACAGTACGCACTTGATTTTGACCATTGCCGCGTTCCTTATAGGCTTTTCAGTGTTTATCTTCTTCGTCAATTTCTTCTACAGTATGAAACACGGTGAAAAAGCCGAAGGCAATGTATGGAACTCCCGTTCCCCCGAATGGCAGGTTCCCTCTCCTATGCCAGCTCATAATTACGAAGTTCCATTTGAAGTTGTCGGCGAGCCGTATGATTATGGTCTGCCGGGTTCAAAATATGTAGAATTTTCCGCCAACGGCAAAACACATCACCACCACGGGGAGGAAGCAATCGTACATGGATCATAAACACGACAAATCATTCCTGTTGAGCCAGGGTGTCTTCATCTTTGTTTACCTGGCGGTTCTAACAGGACTTGAGTTCTTCATTGCCATTAGTTTCAAGTCGGTCCCGTTGCTGGTTGTAGTGGCGTTGGTCAAAGCGGTGCTGGTTGTCTATTACTACATGCACGTTTACAAACTCAACGTTGAGCATGAAGGGGAAGAGGAGTCTTACGAATACAAGTCCGGCACGAACAGGCTTGGTTTGTGGCTCTTCCTCATTTCTGACTCCTTCGTTTTCGGTGGGTTGCTCGTTATGCGTATTAACCTGCTGGGACTCACGCGTCCGGAACTAAACCAATTGCTCGGATTGGGCGTGACTTCAGTATTGCTTATCTCGTCATTTTTCATGAACCGCGGCGAGACCATGCTGCATAATGGCGACCGCAAAGGGTTCCTGGTCAATACAGCATGGACTTTCTTGCTAGGCTTGGGCTTTTTGTTGGGTGTGATCCTGGTGGAGTGGCGCCTTGCTATCGAAGAAGGCATGACGCCCGATAGCGGTCCCGCTGGTGCGGCATTCTTTATGATGACTGGCATGCATGCTTTCCACGTCTTGACCGGCTTGATTCTCCTCGCGATTATCTGGTTTAACGGCCGGCGCGGCTTATATGATGAAAAGAACTACCCGGTTGAAGCCGCCGCGGTCTATTGGCACTTCGTTGACGTGGTATGGATTTTCTTCTATCCGGCGCTGTATTTGATTGGTCGATTGGCATAAGCTTTTATAACTGGTCTATTTAATTACTAAGCTTTTGAAAGTGAGCTGGAGTCTAAAATTCAGAGTTCAAGTTTCGATACTCATACGGCACGCCGTGATTTCTGGTAGAAGTGAATATTGAAGCACAAGATCGGGGCGGCCAGCAGGTCGCCCCGATTTTCGAGTGAATAAATAGGATTTCGAGCACAAAGGCGCGCTGATAAGTGAAAGATTATGAATAGAAAAATACTTTTGGTTGGTTTGGCATCGCTCCTATTGATCGCCGGGGTGGCAGCTGGTGTATTCCTTTTTTCGAAACCAGCCGGTTTTCGTGGGACCACGTATGGCGAGCCATATCCGGTGGCGAAAGAGATTGAATTAAGCCAGGGAAACGGGCATAGGTTTCGGCTGAGTGAAATGCGGGGTAAGACTGTATTGCTCTTCTTCGGTTATACATCCTGCCCGGATGTTTGCCCCACAACCCTTGCAGAACTCAAGCAGGCTCTGGGAGAACTTGGTGAAGAGAAGGCAAAACAGGTGCAGGTCTTATTTATTACTGTTGACCCGGAACGAGACAACCCTGAACGTATACAGGAATATGTGAATCACTTCAATCCAGATTTTATTGGCTTAAGCGGGACCGAAAGTGAACTAATCCCTGTGTGGCAAAACTATGGAGTCTTCCGGGAGATGGTGGAGGGGACATCCGCTGTAGGTTACATTGTCAATCACACTGCGCGGGTTACTTTGATTGACCAGGATGGCAACATGCGCGTCTCTTTTGCTTTTGAAACGCCTGTGGAAGATATCGTCCATGATCTAAAGTTGTTGTTGAATTAACTCTATTGAAAGAGCAAGCAGATGTCTAAATCAGTCCTTGTAAAGCGAATGCTTTTTTCTGCCCTGATCGGGTTGTTGATTGGGGCAATTGTCAGTGAAATTCCATTTCTCTTCCTTCAGGAAACTGCGCGCCCTCCACAGGAGATTCTGCTCACTATTCCGGCCGGAGCATCTGAGCAGGTCGCGCGTGGCGAGCAACCTCCCTCGATTCCCGATAGCATGACCTTCGTTATTGGTGATGTTTTGGTTGTTGAGAATAAAGATACCGTTGATCACAAACTGGGACCGTTATGGATCCCTGCGAATTCATCTGCCCGTCTCTCACTGGACCGAGAAGAAAGCCTCGCATTTGAGTGTACGTTTCAGCCGGATAATTATCTCGGTCTCGATGTGCACCAGCCGCTCACACTCTCCACACGAATTTATGGCATCACGTATGTTGGGCTGCCGATGGCCATTTTGATTGCGTTGTACAGCCTGGTGATCCCGTATAAGAAAAAAGAAAATGCTCCTGCTTAAGATGGTCCAGCGTAAATGGCTGTTGACCACCATACTCGTTTTATCAGGCACGTTTCTATGTATACGTCTCGGTATCTGGCAATTGGATCGACTGGAAGGACGAAAGGCATTCAACACACAAATTGAGTCCATGCGCTCACTACCTGCCCTGGATTTGAATCAGGAAGGCCTTGATGCCATTGATAAAATGGAATGGCGTGCTGTGCAGGTCAACGGCACATATGACCTTGAGAATCAAATCGCGATACGTAATCAGTACTACGATAACCAATCCGGATATCATCTATTGACTCCGCTTCTATTCGACACTTTAACGGACTCTGGACAGACCAAGTCAGCCGTTCTCGTTGACCGTGGCTGGATCCCCGCGGATGGCAATTCCGCGCCTGCCGATTGGCGCAAGTTCGATGAAACAGGTGAAGTGAATATCGCAGGGCAGATTCGGCTTGGTCAGGCAAAACCCGCTTTTGGAGGAGTCGCAGATGTACGACCTGCAAGCGGCGCTCTGCTTGAGATCTGGACTAATGCCGATATTACACAAATCGCCAAACAATTGCCTTATCCCATTTTGACTGTGTATATTCAACCAAAACCCGAGGCTGATGATACCAAACCGCCGATCCCTTTTCAGCCGGAAATTGAATTGACAGAAGGACCTCATTTTGGGTATGCTTTGCAATGGTTTACATTTGCGACGATTTTGTTTGTTGGTTATCCATTCTACTTGCGGAAACAGGAAGCATCCTCAACATGAAATATTCGCTTAAGTCATCTTTTGCACGCTGGATGTTGGCTTTTTTCTTTGCTATTCTGGCATCTACGATCGCTGGTTGGTTGGTTGCAATTACAGGGGCTTCAATATACTGCCAGGGTTTCCCTGTATGTGTCCCCCGCAATTCGTTAGGTTGGCTGAAACTGGCTCACATTTTGTCTGTGGGAATTGCAGCAGTTTTGATGCTGGTCGTTTTTCGCAAAGCGTGGCGGGAACAACGCTCTCAGCGAATCTTATTACCCTTGACAACGATCTTATTCGTGATGTTTTTTGGACAGGCGCTGGTCGGCGCTACGCAGGTGATACAAGGCTTTCCTGCTCATCTTCTGTTCCTTCATCGACTTACCACAGTCTCTCTGTGGGTTTCACTTCTCCTACTTCTCTACACTTCAGGTATTCTTGCAAAGGATGGAAGAAATGTTGGAAGTTTGAGTAAGCGACAACGGCTTAAAGATTTCTTCGTGCTATCCAAACCGTTGATCGTCGGCTTGCTCTTAATCACAACCTATGGCGGATTGGTGATTGGAGGAAGAGCCTGGCCCTCGTTTTCGCTCACCTTTTGGACCTTGATAGGCGGCGCGCTGGCAGCCGGTGGATCGAGCGCTTTGAATCAATATATTGACCGCGAGCTCGATAAGAATATGCAGCGTACGGCGAAGCGTCCGCTTGCAGATGGCCGTTTGATGGATGCGGAAGGTTTGGCATTTGGGTTGGGGCTGTCGTTAATTAGTTATTACATATTTGCATGTTTTGTAAACGGACTTGCCGCGTTACTTTCACTCGCAGGAATTATCTATTATGTTGTTCTGTATAGCTTATGGCTTAAGAAAGCAACTGTACAGAATATTGTTATTGGCGGTGGTGCGGGAGCGATTCCTCCCATGGTTGGATATGCAGCGGCAACCGGTCACCTGGATTGGACAGCATGGTTCCTTTTCGCCATCATCTTTATGTGGACCCCTCCGCATTTTTGGGCACTGGCAATCGTCCGCATGAAGGATTATGAAAACGCCGGAGTTCCCATGCTGCCAGTTGTCCGCGGGGAATTAGAGACTCGCAGGCAAATTTTCGTTTATACCATTGAATTAGTGCTCGTTACTCTATTGCTTCCCATCCTCAACCTTGCCGGGAATGTATATCTTGTTTCAGCAATTGTTTTAGGCGCGGCATTGCTTTATGCCGCTTGGGCGGTTTGGAGGAAGGGTGGCAACAAAGTTGCGTGGCGCATGTATAAATGGTCAAGCACGTATCTGGTGTTCATATTCTTGGCCATCATGATTGACGCTGTGCTATGATAGATGATTCGCGTTTTGCGTAATAAGGCCAGGCTGCCAAAGCAAACATAATGAAGTAAGGTATTGTGTACTGAAGGCGCGGCGACACGTTACTCAGAAGCAGAATCAAGGAAATTGCGACGGGTAAGGCTGTTGCAATTGATGTTTTTATTTGGCCTTCTCTATTGCTCGATCGAATCAAATCATAGATGGGGATAAGCAATAACGCCAGATCGTGAAAGTGAAGATGGGGGACGCTGAAGAGTGCAAGAATTACTGTCAATCCAATTTGCCCAGTCTGCAAATCTTTGGTTCGAGCCCAAAGGATACACAACAAGAAGGTTATCATTCCATATACGGCCCAGCCAATCGTGCGGATTGTGTCGGCCTGAAGCCAGGGAGCGGTCCGCGTCAGCAACCCAATCAGGTTGAACATGGCATATTGTTTTGTCCCATACCATTCACCGCCGGCCGTGATGAGGAGTACATTAATAAACTCTCGCAATCCATTCACGCCAAGAATCAAAACACTTAATAAAACCAGACTTCCCGCGCTTAAGGCAAATGCCAAAAAAACCTTGCGATGCCGGAACAGCATGGGCAGCGCCAGGATCAAGGCGATATGCGGCCTTACAGTTGTCAGACTCAAGCCGGCTCCCGCGAGGTATTCCTTCCCGGAAACCAATCCATACATCCAGATGGCTGCACCAAGGAAGAGAAATGCAGTATCCTGTCCATTCATTAGGCTGACAAATACTGGAAGAAAGAGAATACTTCCGATTGCTGTAATGCTTATTGAGCCTTGATTCATGTCCACCTGCTTTAAGAGGAGGCTCAGAATAATGGCCCCGCTAATATAAAGTAGGATCATGATCAAATCCCACCTGTAAAAGGAAACGATGTAGTCCGGAGTCATGATTGTTTTAAGGATGGGTATAAGATATGGGATGTGGTTATAAGGCAGTACTTGGCCGGGCACCAGTGGAAAGCCAACCTGCTCTTCTTGAACCCTTTGCTGAAGTGACAGATCGTAAACACGAGTCGCGCCCTGGCTTTGGGCAATTCTTCCTGCACTATAAAAATGGATGAAATCTGCCCCAGTCCTCTCGACGGGATCACTGATCATACGCATCCATATCCCTAAATAAGATACAAAAAGGGACACAAGGCCCGCGATCATGAAGATTCTTCGAACGGCAGATGTTTCCATGTTTTGTCTGATTTTACCTGAGCCAGCCTCATTGTTAGATTTTGAGTTCAGTTGAGCCCCGTGGGGTCATGTTACAATTTTCTATATTCAAATCGAAAAGGCATTAATGAAACCGATTCATCGCACCGAGTTGGCTGACCTGATTTTGATGCTGGCCGTTTTTATTGGCGCTTACATGCGTTTCAACCCAACCATGCTCGCGGGCTTTGCCATCAACGATGGGGGGATGTTCTCTGCGATGGTGGACGATCTAAAATCCAATCGCTACATGCTGCCTGTTTTCACTTCATACAATCATCTAAATATTCCTTTTGCATATCCACCATTGGGCTTTTATCTTGGAAGGATTGCATCTGACCTTTTTGGCTTAAGCGCACCCGAGGCCTTGCGTTGGGTTCCAGCATTCTTTGCGTCGCTCTCGGTACCTGCATTCTACTTGCTGGCCTTGCGATTGTTAAAAAACAAATACTATGCTGCGGTCTCCACATTATTCTTTGCACTGATGCCGCGTGCACTTTCATGGTTTGTAATGGGTGGTGGGCTCACGCGCAGCCCTGGGCAATTCTTCATGCTGCTTACACTTGCGACGGTCGTTCGTCTTTATGAGGAGAATCGTCGCGTTGATATTTTCTTGGCAGGCCTATTTGGTGGACTGGCTGTAATGAGTCATCCCGAGGCGGCTGTGCACACATTCGTCTCGGCGATCTTTTTGTGGTTCATGCTTTCTCGTTCGGGGACATCTCTAATTAATTCGCTCTTCGTCGGCTCGCTGGTCCTTCTCGTGTCCGCGCCCTGGTGGGGAACTGTCATTTCGTATCACGGAGTTGCACCTCTCCTCAACGGAGCGCAGACGGGAAGTAATCCGCTGGCTATCTTTCATCTCTTATTCTTTGTATTTACGGACGAACCGTATGCGACGGTCATTGCCGTTCTCGGCTTAATTGGTCTTGCGAATCGCCTCACGCACAGGGACTATTTGCTCCCGTTGTGGATGGTAATTCCCTTCCTGGTGGAGGGGCGCAGTGCAGCGGGTCCCGCTGCGATCCCATTGGCGATGCTTGCCGCAGTCGGGCTGATAGATGTCGTTGTAGCAGCACTACAGTCAAAAGGCAGCACGGAAGCGCAATCGGCAGATAGGGTTTCCTCTGTGGAACGCAGCGTCTTACTCTATGTTTTTTTATATCTTATCTTTTCGACATCGCAATTTGGCCTTCAGCTTTCCCACGCGACGCTTTATCCGCCAGATCGAGAGGCGATGAATTGGGCGCGGCAGAATACACCGGCGAATTCGCGCTTTCTCGTACTGACCGGTACTTCATCTGTATCGTGTGATTCAGTGCTTGAGTGGTTCCCCGCACTGACCGGTCGGCAGAGCATTTTCACGGTGCAAGGTACAGAGTGGACCAAGGGCCCGGAGTTCAATGATTACGTCAGATCCACCTATGTAGTGCAGGAATGCCTGCCGGAAGGTGACGCCTCTTGTCTGGATGAAGCGGTCAGCCGTTCGGCATATGACTTTATTTATCTTTCAAAGACGCTGCGCGTGGATAATTGTGTCCTGCTCGATTTTCAACGAACATTCCCATATTTTTTAGAGCATATGCATGCGGATGAAAGCTTTGAAACTATTTTTGAATCAGAGGGCGTGATTATCTTTGGTAAGCAATAATTTATTAAGCATATCGCGCCTGATCCTATGAATCAGGCGTTGTCACTAAGGCAATTTGGGCTAAAGACGTGGGAAAAGATACCGCCTGCATGGAAGTTTTCACTTCTATCCGTTACATTGATGCGCGTGTTCTATACGTTGTGGTCTTTGATATTTTTGTCTTCTACCTTTTCTCCGGTCATCCAAAACCAGGAGTTTTTTGGCGAGCCTGTGATTACAGTGTTCGACCTGCAAACGAGTCGTGCCTATGCATATAACCGACTCCTTAACGGAGATTTGCTCACCTTTCAGAAATTCGATGCCGCACATCTTATGGATACGAAAACAGGAAGCATTTGGCAGGTTTCCGATGGTAGAAGTGTTTCAGGATCATACGCGGGAAAGTCACTTTCGCCGGCCGGGCTTAATGCTGAAAGATTATTTCCGTATCATGGTGTTTCGCCATATCCTTTTCCGCTCGTTGCAATCTGGCAACGGTTTGACGCGAACTGGTATTTGGTTATCGCGCAAAAAGGATATGGATTTGTATCGGGTGATGTGCATTTCCCTCCTCTATATCCCGCCCTGATTCGTTTGTTTACAGTAATTTTCCGAAATGGTTTTGTATCCGCTTTACTCTTTTCACAATTTGCTTTATATCTCCTGGTGAAACTTTTGTATGATTTGTTTACCGAGTGGAAAACTGAGGAAGTGGCCAGGAAGGCCTTGATCTTCTTGCTGATCTTTCCAACATCCTTTTTCTTCTTCAGTGGTTATACAGAGGCAATCTTTATGATATTTGCCATCCTTTGTATTGAATCCATCCGGAATGGTCGATGGCATTGGACAGGATTCTGGATATTTTGTGCTATTCTCGTTCGGTTACAAGGCGTCGCGCTGCTTCTGCCTTTTGCCTGGAGACTTTTGCAAACGCGGTTTAGAAATGTAAAGTTTGTTGACGTGTTTTTCGCAGGGTTAGGTCCCGTTGTTGCAATGAGCACATATTTGTTGATCCGCGCAATAGGCGAAGATCCGTCGGTCATTCCATTCACTGAGACTAATTTACACGCGCAGATTGCACCTCCATGGGAAAATCTAATCTATTCAATCCAATTTATCTTTGATGGATTGGCTGGGTATATCGACATCTTGAACTTAGTGGTGTTCATTTTGTTCAGTATGTTGCTAGTTGTGCATTGGAAAAAAATCCCCATGGAATATGCCTTATTCTCCGCCACCAGCATTATTGTACTGACGATGCGTTTGGTGGATACGCAGCCGCTTAATTCGATGATCCGTTACCTGCTGACAGTTTTCCCAATCTTCTATCTCTTCGGGATGTTTGCTGATAATAAGTGGGTAAACCGATTGATGTTTGTGTGCTTTTTGAGCCTGAATTTATTCTTGAGTGCCCAGTTCTTTTTGTGGGGATGGGTCGGGTGAGAGCAATCAGCGTCCCATAACGATAGCTATGTCATCTTCATAAAGTACATGCCATCCATTTTGAGCCAACTTTTCCAGGATTGGCCAGCCTGGCTCTAAAATCACGAAATTAGCCTGCCACGAATCCAGCAATGCTATCCCCTGGTCAGTCGCGTTGACTACGCTCCACCAGTCATTAATTGTTTTTTCTCCGTATAGGTCCGCGCGGCCGTCAATAAAGACAGGATACTCAGGCAATTCCCACTGAAGATAGCCTCCCCAATTGTAAGCGTTGAACATTCGCCCGTCAGGTGGATTCTCCCGAATCCATTGGACGACTTTCAACGGAAGTCCGTTATGCACTTGCTCGACTCTCGAGACGGAGTAAGCGCGTAATATTGCTAAAACGGCGAATATTCCTAGAATAAAAAGGTTTAGGAGAACTACGAATATTTCTGGAAGCGGGCTCGGTTTCTTGGGTTTATAGATTCTGGATAATAACGATAGGCATTCTGACCAAACATCGTTGAGCGAATTGATAACTACCGGCGTCGCCACGATGACAAATGGACCAATGCTCCGTTGTGATATGAATGCCATATACGCAAAACCAATAACTTTCAGGATACTGCTCCCGCTTAATGACTTTTTGCTTGTCCCGGTTCCAATAATAATCAGGAACAAAAGCCAGAGAATGGGATGCAAATCCAATCGGTGAAAATTAGGTGATCCCCATTCGGTGATAGATTGGATCGATACGCCAACTGTATAAAAGGGAAGTTTCCACAGGGAAATACCATTTGGATTTATGACAATTGCAAATGCGGCAATCAGTGTCCATATGCCAAAATGACCTAATTGTCGAATGGAAAGGTTATTCTCTCTTTTTAAGACCCGGTCAATTCCATTTCCAGCGATGAATGAGATTATGAGGAGGAAGCCCCAGATAAAGCCTCCATGTATGTTTGCCCATAAAATAAATAACACAACAAGGAGCCAGGGCCGCTTGAGGATAAACCCATTGTTCTCTTTCAAACCATAATCAAGAATTGCTAACAGGAGAAACGAAAATATCTGCGGACGTGGCGTCCAGACCGGCGCAATAGCGAAAGCGGCGAGGATGATAATCAGTAGCGGAAGAGGAAATGGACTGTACAAGGTGTGCCGATAAATCACTGCCATGGTTAAGACGGCAGTAAGTGCCGTAAGCAATGTAATACCCAAATATTCCCCAAATTTATATGCCACAAAAAGAACGATATCAGAAAGCCAGAAGGCATTGGTCCATTTTTCGCCATAATGAGTGTAAGAGAAAATATCCGTGGTGAGTATTTTCCCCTGTTCCACCATTTCCCTTCCTGCTGCCAAGTGCCACCACATGTCTGCATCGTGTGGCGGACTGAGGACAATGAAGAATACCACCAGAAAGGCAAGGATCAGCAAAACTTTGCGCAAATCTTTGAGTGTGGCAACGATGTTCATGGCCATAGCGCCTTCCTCATGATTATACACACGGACGATTAAAACGAATTAGCTCGACAATTTACGGTCGAGCTAATCATTAATCTAACTTTTTCTTACTCGCCCAGATAATCGCGCAATTTACGTCGAATAGATGGGTGCCTTAGTCGGCTCAACGCCTGAGCTTCGATCTGACGGACGCGTTCACGTGTAACGCCCATCTTGCGGCCCACTTCTTCGAGCGTGTAGGCCTGCCCATCAAGCAGACCGTAACGTAGTTGCAAAATGCGAACCTCACGTGGCGGCAATCCGTTCAAGACCTCGCCAAGGTGCTCTTTCAACAAGTTGTATGTGGCCGTATCATCTGGCGGCGGGGCTTCATCATCTTCGATGAAATCGCCAAGCACCGAATCTTCTTCATCATCGGTTGGCGTCTCAAGTGAAAGCGGACGCCGCGCTACCTGAATCATATTCTCCACTTTTTTCGGTGGGACATCCAGTGCCACAGCAAGCTCTTCTACGCTGGGTTCGCGTCCCAGGCGTTGTGTCAACTGGTGTTGGACGCGCAGAAGCTTGTTAATTTGATCACCCATATGTACAGGCACACGGATGGTACGTCCCTGATCTGCAATCGCACGCGTGACCGCTTGACGAATCCACCACGTGGCATATGTTGAGAATTTGTGTCCACGTCGATAGTCAAATTTCTTGGTCGCGCGTATCAAACCAATGTTGCCTTCCTGAATCAGATCGAGAAAGGGCACACCGCGTCCCATGTATTTCTTTGCGACCGAAATCACCAAACGTGAGTTTGCGGTAATGAGATGCTCACGGGCTGCCCAGCCATCTTCAATGAGTTTGCGCAGTTCAGAACGGCGGCGTGGACTGGCGTTGCCTTTTGCAAGTTCCTCACGCGACATGCGTCCACGCTCGATGCGCTGGGCCAGTTTCACTTCTTCTTCTGCGGTCAACAACGGAACGCGGCTGACCTCTTTAAGGTACAAACCAATCGTATCGTCCGTATCTATATTTGCCAGATAATCGTCAAGAGCCAGGTCAGTTTCCGGTTCAGCTTCCGCCGCTTCAACAGCAACAAGTTCATCTTCAGTTGGTTCCGATGTGGCGGTATCTTCCACAAAGGGGATACCCGCGCTCAACAGAGCCGAAAAAGCCTCCTCGAGTTGTTCAACATCCTGTTCAGCTTCAGGGAAGAAATGCAATATATCATCAAGTGTGATATATCCCTTTTGCCGGCCCAATTCAATGAGCCGCGCAATCGCGGAAAATTCTTCCTCTTCATCAACCATTAATATCTTATCTACATCCATGCGTTAAAGGTCCATTTTTCTTATAAGAATACACTTTTTTAAAGTGAATTTCAATACGCAATTTCATTACTTTTCTACACTTTTTAGACGCCTTAGATTAAGAAATGTTACGTCTAGGGTGTAGGAGTCTCGTTAGAAGGCGTAGCAGGTTCGGGCGTAGGGGAAACCGGCGTACCTGTTGGGATTGGGCTGGGTGTGGGTGTCTCCAGGTAAGGCGGATTGGTTAAGAGCACGAGTAAGGCATCCACCGAACTCCTACTGATAATGACTATGTCGCCGTTCGGATCGCGGACGTAATATCCACTTTCTGTTGGTGTGATAACACCGATCTCGACTTTTCGTTCCACATCGCCGGCAAATTTAATCGTCATTGTATATTCTGGATCCGTTAGTCCCACGATATCAGGATCGACATCCGGAATGGTATCCAGAATTTGCATGGTTGTGACTTGACTCGCTGCCGCCTCAGCTGACCCTTGATCTGCTGTGGCTTCGTTCGGCTGAGTGACCACCCAGGCGTTATCTGCGTCTCGCGCGATCTCGACGACCTCTCCCGACTTCGACTCAATGTGAATGCCTGTCGGCGCGCCATCTTCCGCTGTAAACAAATATTTGACTTCTGAAGGAGGCTCCAAAGTTAGCGAAATATCAGCAGGTTGTTCCCGATTATTGAGATAGTAATATGCTCCTGCCAATATGAGGAAGAGCAGCAAATAGATGACGGTGGAACGACGCATTTTGTTCTATCCCTGTCGCCTGCGCGTGAGCCAGGAGGAAAACCCAGCGAATACAACCAATCCCGGAATAATCAAGACGGAGCCAAGCAGGATGGCAATCCACTGGATCTGATCGGGAGGGTTAAATGTTCTTTCGGTAGGAGTCTTAGGCGTGATATTTGCGATGTCTTCCTGCTCGGCAGACCAATCCACCGAGTTGACAAACATATCGCCGTTGCCGTATTGGTCGAAGATTTGGTCCACCGCAAAAAGAGATGTTCCGAATACGACAACGCGTCCTTTCGTCGTAGTGTTTTCGCCTGCAATTGCGAGTGTTAGTGGACCCAAAGTATCAACACCCTCATCGAACCCAACCTGGCCACCCTGCTGTGAGAGGCTTTTAAAATCTGTTTCACCCCATGAGCGTTCATTGGTTTGAACCAGCGGACTCAAGGTCACGCCATCCACTGTACTTGCCATGTTGAGGCTCCGCGTGAATGGGTAGAAGGAAACAAGATTATTCATATTCGTCGTAACAGGATGCGAATCATAAAACGCTGCTGCGGCCGTAGTGGGTTGGGGACTGTTCAAGTCAATCACAATATTGTTGTTGAGGGTAATCCCCCAATCAGTGGAAAGCATCTCGGCAAGTGGGTCCGTTTCATCGCCGAATTCTGTAAGGGCGGTTGGATCTTCCATAACGATTAGTGAACCACCGTTGGTGAGGTAGTCCTGAAGCAGTTGCACTTCGTTAGCCGAAACCGGCTGGAGCGGTCCCGCAATCACGATTACGCTGGCATCCTCCGGGACCTTGTTATCAACCAAAAGGCTCAGCGTTTTAACTGAATAGTTCTTGCTTTCAAGCGTGGCCTTCGCACGAGTCATCGAACTTTCACCACCTTGCTCTATATCTTTTTCGCCATGGCCGGTGAGGAAATAGATGACATCACTGCCGGGGTTTAGAAGGCGTAACATCCCTTTGAGCACTTCTGTTTCGCTTGCGAACGCAACGATTTCCTTTTGCTCACCCATTTGCAACAAGATCTTACCATCGCCCGTAATTCCCGCTTCGAGCGCTTGCTGCGGGTCACGGTCCGGGTCTACGAATTTATAATCAAATTTGCCATTGCTATTGGATTTGATCTTATCCAAAAGCTGGGTTGCGGTTTCTTTATTGCTGCTTTGTGAAAAGAATGCAGTGGCGGTGACCTTTTGATCAAGTTTTTCAATAGCCGCAAGTGTTTCGGGCGCAAGAGTATTTACCTGGTCTTCAGTTAAATCCGCAAGTGGGACAGGGTTTTGATATGCAAGCACATTGCCTATGATG
>DAINRK010000035.1:1773-16451 GCA_036741855.1 Anaerolineales bacterium | reverse complement strand
TTCACTGTTTCTTTGATCTTATCCCCTGGCCCGCTGAGGTGAAAGTAAACAGGGGCTATTCTGCCATCCATTTGTGCAAGAGGTCGTGTAACGATTTTTTGAACATGGAAACTCCTCTATCAAAGTGAACGAAAACGTTCACCTGATGCCCTAACAATAATGGTTTTCTGTTTTATGGGGTAGTGTCCCTGCGCACCTTCTTGTCATGGAAATATAGGAATCGATATGACACGCGTCATACCCGAAATATGACAGTGAGCATATAAATTCCTGGCGATTTATGCTAAGATAAATCGGATCTATGAAACAGAATTACGAGCCAGGCCTGGTACGCACGTTCCAGTGGCTTTCTGTGGTGCTGGTCATTCTTCAACCCCTTCTACAAGGGGCACTTAGCCGCGTGGTCGGGGTTGCCGACCGGATAAATCCATTAGTGATGCTGATCATACCGCTGCTACTGCTTGCGTATTCCTGGGTTCCCTGGTTTCAAGGACGCCTTGGAGAGTTGTACTTACCAATCGGATTATTCGCCTACGCGGCAAACAATCTGTTCACCAAAGATCTCACTTTGCAATGGCTGACCTCACCCAGCGCGCTTATGTCCGCGATGCTGCTTCTGACAATGCGGGTGTGGATCATGATGCAGGTGGTCGTTGTATTTATCGCCTGGCAGTACAGGTTCTATTGGTCAATCGCCGCAGCGCTATTGATTTCTCTTATAGATGTGGCGATAAGTTTGCCTTTTCTCGCCGTCAGTGATGTGAGTCTTTCTTTGTTCGTCGGCATTGTTGTCATCCGGTTTGTTGCTGTCGCGGTCATCGGCGCGGTATTGAGTTTGCTGATCAATCGGCAACGCGCACAGCGACAGGCTTTAGCCGATGCGAATCTCAAGCTGGCCCAACATGCCGCCACTGCCGAGCGATTGGCAGTGAGCCAGGAACGCATCCGTCTGGCGCAGGAATTGCATGATACTCTCGCCCATTCTCTAACATCAATCACAGTGCAATTGGAAGCGGCTCAGACAATCTGGGACGTGGATCAGGCAAAAGCACGGGCTTTGCTCGAAGGGGCATTGAGCAATACGCGCAGCGGGTCGATGGAAGCGCGACGCGCACTCCAGGCCCTGCGCGCAGGCCCTCTCGAAGAAGTCGGTCTGCGGGTCGCGGTCGGCAATCTGGCGCGCTCCACGGCGGCACGAGCAAATCTCACCCTCGACCTGGCAATGCCCGATGAGCTACCAGTTTTGACGGAGGCAAAGGAACAGTGTGTCTATCGTGTGGCGCAAGAGGCGTTATCGAATGTGGCGCGGCATGCGCGGGCGACACAGGTGCGTGTCGAGGTGCAGCACGCGCGCGGGCAATTAACACTCACCGTTGCCGACAATGGCCGCGGCTTTGACCCGGTGATAGTGAATGGCACCCACTTTGGACTCAAGGGACTTCGAGAGCGTGCAGAATTGGTGGGCGGAAAATTGGAGATTGTTAGCGAACCGCAGCGAGGAACGACACTGACTCTGCGCGCCCCGACAACGGAGGTGGAATCATGATTCGAGTTTTGATCTGCGACGATCAGGAAGTAGTGCGCGAAGGGTTGCGCACGATTCTAAGCACAGAGCAGCGGATTCAAGTTGTAGGCGCGGCAGAGGATGGCGCGCAGGCAGTGAAAATGGTTGGCGAGTTGAAGCCCGACGTAGTCTTGATGGATTTGAATATGCCCAGTGTCAATGGCATTGAAGCGACGCGCCAGATTTATGAAAAATTTCCTGCGGCACGCGTCCTGGCACTGACAACTTATGAGATCGAAGAATGGGTGCTCGACGCAATCCGCGCGGGCGCGGCAGGTTACCTGCTCAAAGACACCCCGCGCGCGAACTTGATTCGAGCCATCGAGGGAACGTATGCCGGACAAACATTTCTCGATCCTGCAGTGGCAGGAAAAATCGTTGCGCAAGTAGCAAACCCCGGTGCACACCATGAGACAGGCATCGCATCCGAACTGAGTCCTCGTGAGCGCGACGTTTTGCGACTGCTGGCGCGCGGCATGTCGAACAACGATATAGCTTCCAGTTTGTTTCTCTCGGAAGGTACGGTTCGCAATTACGTGAGCGCGATTTTTGCCAAGTTGGGAGTCACCGACCGGACTCAAGCCGCGGTCATTGCATTGAGGCATGGATTGGCAGATTGAAAGAACCAAATTCTCGAAAATAAAAACTTCCGAAGTTGTATGGCTCCGGAAGTTTTCATTTATGAGGGAGTAATAAGATCGAATTTCAATCGTTAATGTAGTAGATCAAGAACCGGTGTGCAACAGGGCTATACAATGAGAGCCAGCTGTTATAAAAATGGGAAGATTCACAAGACTAAATTTCACTGTACAGAGAGATCAATCTAATGCCTGATTCAAAGAAGGAAAATAAAGAAGACAAAAAAACCAACCCTCCGGAGCAAAAACTCGGTGATACGCCAGTCCCTCCGTGGGATATGCCTACACCCGAAGAAAAAGAACAGGCCAAGCCTGTCCGCCGCGCTCTAAAAGAAGCGGTAGCGAAGGTAGACTCTCCTGCTAAAGCAGAGAAAGTTATCGAACATCTGGAAGCTGCAAATGATGGTAAGACCACAAAAGATGTGGAACAGGTACAGCCGGCCACACCCACACCGGCCTCTGCCGCGCGTCAGGTGGAAAAGGCTTCGAAACAAGCGCCCGGAACCAAGAAGACTGAACAGGTGCTGGAGGCAACTGCTCGTGTCCTTACCACGCCAGATAAGCGCCAGCGTGAAGTAGTATCTGAAGCTGTGCAGGAAGTTCTTAACCCTGAACAGCAGGGCGCGCCTCCATCCGCAGTGAATGCGGAGCAAAGAGAATATCTGCGCGGGGCAGTTCTCAAAAGGCTCAAACCGCTGGATGCTTTGGATGCCAATCTATTTCTCAAGGTCAACCACCTACCTCACACACGGCTACTGAATAGACTGTTCTATGGCTTTACACTCGCTTTTAATGGTGGCGCGGCCTGGTATATCACTGCATTGATTACTCTCTTGTTCAAGCGACAAGGGATCAGGGAAATGGTACGTGATGTGGCCTTACCCCTTACAGTCACAACTCTGCTTGTAGAGCACCCGATCAAGGCATACTTTAGACGGCGGCGTCCATTCATTACGGTCATCCAAGCCATTGTCATTGGTAAGAAGCCGGGCACCTGGTCGTTTCCATCCGGACATTCGGCCTCAGCCTTTGGCGGGGCCTGGCTGCTCAATCGTAAATTTCCGCGCTTCAGTGGTGTCACATACACGATTGCGAGCCTGGTCGCCTTTTCGCGAATTTACCTTGGCGATCACTATCCGGGAGATGTAGCTTCGGGTTCACTACTCGGTATGTTGTTTGCAATGCTCTTTCGCAAACTGCTTGGGCGAAAGGGATAATTATTCGTCTTCAATTATTTACAAAGGTTGGGTAAATGATTATCAATCAATTTCGATTCACTGTATAATAATTCCGTGGTGCCGCGCCGCTGACATGCGTATCTAAACTTGAACTTTGAATTTAGCCCGCAATCACTTTTAGAGATTAGTGCCTAATGAGACAAGCGGTAAACTTTAACTCGTTTTATCTTTAAGGAAGTCATATGCGTCAATCCATGCTCACTGATGAACAGGCCGCTTTCCTCCGCGAAGAAAAGGAAGCACTGTCAGAGATTCGGCTTGCATTGGCTGAGATTGACGTACCGCGCGAAGCCCTTGATACACTGCAGGAAGCCATCCTGCAACTGGATGAACTATTCCTTATCGTGATTGTGGGGGAATTCAATGCAGGCAAAAGCGCGCTGGTCAATGCCTTATTGGGTGAGCGGGTATTGCTGGAGGGAGCAACTCCCACCACCTCGCGCGTAACCTTGGTGAAATGGGGTGAGAAAATAGCCGAGCAGCCGGTTGACGAAAACTTTGCGATCTATACCTATCCTTTGCCGCTCCTTAAAGAGTTGAATATTGTGGATACACCAGGCACGAATGCTGTCATCCGTCACCATGAGCGCCTCACGAATGAGTACGTTCCTCGCAGTGACCTCGTGCTTTTCACCACCTCAGCCGATCATCCCCTGACCGAAAGCGAACGCCAATTCCTCGAGCGGATTCTCGCCTGGGGCAAGAAAGTTGTCATCGTCCTGAACAAAGCAGATATCGTCGAAAGCGAAGCTGCATTGCGAGAGATACAAACGTTTGTCCTTAAACATGCGGCAAATGTGCTGGGAGACACGCCTGAGTTTTTCCCCGTTTCGGCCAGGCTGGCCCAACGCTCTCTTTCGGAATCTGACTCGGAGGAGAGCAAACGCTTGCGCTCTGCCAGCCGCCTCGACGATCTGGATAGATACATCACCGCCACACTCGATGACACGGCGCGCCTTCGACTTAAATTCAACAACCCGTTGGGCGTAGCAGAGAATTTGGTCACCCTGGCCGGGCAGACGATCAATGACCAATCCGAAGATATAAAAGAAGATCAGAAAACTGCAGCCGCGTTAGAGACAACCATTAGCGATTACGAGCGCGACTTGAAAAGTGAGCTTACGCCGCGCCTGGCAGAGGTCGAGAATATCCTCTACAGGCTCGAGCAGCGCGGTCTTGATTTCTTCGATAACACAATGCGTCTTACGAACATTCAGCAGTTAATGCGTGGAGATAAAGTGAGGGCCGAATTCGAGAAGAAGGTACTGGTGGACGTTCCGAAGCAGATCGAAGAGCAGGTCCAACGTCTGATCGATTGGCTCGTACAAAGAGACTTGCAGGAGTGGCAGCGCGTGATGACGTACGTCCAGCGGCGTCAGGCGATCAATATCGATCATATTGTCGGCGCGGGCATCGAACCGCGCGAAATACGCCGCCGCGAATTGATAGACTCAATGGGGAAGACTGTCCAGCGCGTCGTTGATACATATGATCGCGATAAGGAAGCAAGCGCACTGGCGGCACATGTGGAGACAGCGGTAGCACAGACTGCTCTCCTGGAAGTTGGCGCAGTGGGACTGGGGGCCTTGGTCACAGCAGCGGTGCTCTCTACCAGCCTGGATATCACTGGCATACTTGCGGCTGGCACATTGGCGATCCTGGGAATTTTTGTGATTCCCTATAAGCGCAAACAAGCCAAGGATAGTTTCAAGGAAAAGATGACGGATCTCCGGACAAGGCTGCTCGATACCCTTACGATTCAGTTCACCAAGGAGTCTCAAAATGCTGTCTCGCGACTGAAGGAGGGTGTGATGCCCTACGTTCGTTATGTCCGTTCCGAGCGTGAACGGATCGAAAAAGGCGAAGCCATTCTGGCAAAGTTACGGCAACGCCTCTCTTCACTCCGTGCCCACAGTCAGGCAGTCATGGGAAAATAGAATCAGCAGATATTCGGGTTTGCCGCCATTCGACGTGGGGAAATCATGTATTGATAATTTCTTGAGAGTGATATACAAATATATCGCAAGCCGTACCTCCATGTATATTTGGACGCATGGATAGGTTAATTAACCTATCCTCATATACTCATGTACAAGATCACTTGCATAAAGGAGAAGAGAAAATGTTATTCAAAAGTGGAGTAGACGTTTATTCTAGTGATACCGAAAAGATTGGTACGCTTCATCGTGTGGTGATGGATCCAAAGACCAAAGAAGTCACACATATTGTTGTAAAAGAGGGATTCTTCTTTACAGAAGATAAAGTTATCCCCATGGACCTGGTTGGCTCTGTTACGGAGGATCGTATAACATTGCAAGGCTCCAAAGAACATCTGGATGAATTTCCCGAATATGAAGAGACTCACTACGTTCTGCCGGATGAGCAAGCTTCGAATTCCGTGTATTGGTACCCACCGATTGATTGGGGTGCGGCTGCTGGAAGATACCCGGCCGCCTTTTATCCTCAGGCTTATTATGTGAAAAAGACAGAGAAAAATATACCGGAGGGCATGGTTGCCCTGGCAGAAGGCGCGAAGGTGATCTCGCAGGATGGTGACCATATCGGGAGTATTGAAACACTGATCACCGACCCGAAGGAAGATCGCGTTACACATGTGGTGATTTCCAGTGGTTTATTGGTAAGAGAGAGAAAGATTATCCCTGCCTATTGGTTGGATAAAGTAAGTGATGATGAGGTTCACTTGGCTGTTGAGTCTCGTCTATTAGAGCGCTTACCTGAATATCATCCTCAGGGATAGCTGAGTCCGGTCATTCTCAAAGTGCCTGGAGTTACAAGCATCTTTGATGAGAAACTGACTACATCTTAATAAATACCTGCGCTTGTGATCACAAGCGCAGGTATTGCTTTTGCCCAGGTTCTAAGCTTTTGCCTAGAAGAGACCAAGCTCCAATTCGTTGATCACGCCTTGAACTCCATCTACGTCTCGTGCAATTGTTTCGGCCCGCTCACTCACCTCACGTGATGGAACTACTCCTTTCAGGGTAATAACCCCATTGCTGTCCAACACTTCAATGCCATACTCACCGGTAAGCTGATCCTGCATGAGCGCTGTCTGTACTTCTTGCTGAACATAAGTTGATGTTGGGTTGTTCATGTTTATTACTCCTTTTGTTTTAATTAGGAAATATTTTCTATCCTGTTTGTGACTGCAATTCCAGCCAGCGTAGGATATCCTTGCGGCGCAACAGACCGACAATCCTGTTTCCGTTTACCACTGGCAATTGACGAATCTTTCGGTTTTGTAACCGGTCCAATGCTTCTGCCGCATTCTCATTTGGGGCAACCACGACCAACTCCTTTGAAGGCGTCATGATGTCTCTGACTGTCTCATTTTGCCGCTCCTCGTTGGATAACTTGCGTACATCATCGATACTTACCAGTCCGACCATCTTATCTTCATCGAAAACGATAAAGGCCTGATTGTCTGTTTTCATAATATGCTTTTCTACCAGGTCATCTACTTTAATATCTGCTGGGACAACAGGTACTTCTGGATTCATGATTTTCTCAACAGGCACATTTCCCAGAATATCCTGCACCACGGCTTTCTGGTAATTTTGGACAGCTGCGTTCTGCAGGAACCAGCCTATAAATATGATCCACATTCCGTTTGCGATTCCACCACCCAGCAATGGGACTTGTACACCGAACAGCATGAATACGCCTGCCAGCATCAACAGCCACGCAATTATCTGACCTACAACAGAAGCCCATCGGGTCGCTTTGACAACATCATCTGTAATTGCCCACAGGATGGACCGAAGGACTCGCCCGCCATCCAGGGGGAAGCCCGGGATCAGATTGAAAATTCCCAACAGTATATTTACCGACCCCAACCACATGAACATTGTATTGAGAGGTCCTAGTTGAGGGAGCAATCCCGTGGGGCTGGTCATCGAGATGTCACTTAAAGCAGCACCTCCAATCCCAAGAACCAAAAATATCCCACCCAACAGAAAACTGGTTAATGGCCCGACGATGGCGATCATCAGTTCGGTCATAGGCGAAGTCGGTTCCTTCTGAATGTTAGAGACACCACCAAATAAAAACAATGTGATATTTTTGACAGGAATGCCGCGCGCCCTTGCTACAATTGAATGTGCCAGTTCGTGCGCCAATACCGAGATAAAGAAAAGCAAGGCGCCCAATAGTGCAAGGCCCCATTGTGCCAACACCGTCCATTCAGGATGAATTTCACGAAACATCGAGTTTAGACTCCAGCTAACTAAAGCAAATATTAATAGCCAGCTCCAGTCGATATGAAGATCAATTCCAAAAAATCTTCCAAGGCGAAATCCGTTCATCACTGATTGTCCTTTCTATAAATGTTCTTGATATCATATAGCACAGAGACTCTAAAATGCCCATATATCCCAATCCATTTAGAAGATACAGATTTGGATATAAATCTGCGAATTGTGATGTCCGGCGTCTTATACGCGCTGTGGGTGGCCTTCGAGTATATGGATCAAGCCTGTCAATGATAAGTCTTCCAAATCCTCTTCATATCCCAACCACTTAAGTTTGACTTTGTTGCTTCCAAGAAAGATGGCAAGAAATCTCATGGATGGATGTTTTGCAATGTAATGATCTACCCAGCCAGGGATATTTTTATCAGGGAGCAGAGGCATGACCACCCATTCCGCTTCAGACGTTTCAATTGCAGCAGGCAACGTTTCATAGCTGTCAACTTGCTGTACCATCTTAAGATGATCTGCCCTATACATGACAGTAAGAAGCATGTCACGCAGCAGCCGTGAGCAGTTTACGAGAATGATCCTTTGTGTCGACATAATGAAATTGGTCTTTTAACGAAATCTTCTTGCAGAATAGAATATCACCAGCAGGGTTAAAGTTCTATGTGCATAGTCATATTATGGGGATACAAATTCGGATACAGATTACAAAGTCCCGCATCAGTCCCTGAACGGGAAGGATCGAACCCTGCCAACGACGGGGCTTTTTTTATTATGTTTGTCATTGCGAGCCGCGTAGCGGCGAAGCAATCTCCACCTGTAACGAGGGGATTGCTTCGGTCGGAAAATCGCCGACGAGTTGATTATTTCTTAATAAAAGCCAGATATGCAGCTGCTTCCCCTCGGCTGCTGACATGGAGTTTATCCAGAATGTTGTGGACGTGATTTTTAACTGTGCCGACTTCGATTACTAGATGTTCGGCGATCTGTTGATTGGTTTGCCCCTCACCAATTAATTTTAGAACTTCAAGTTCACGGGACGTTAACTGAGTTGTGTCCGTAACGCTGCTCTCGACATCAGAAAACAAACGCGCCAGATTTGAAAGCCGTTCCATGATGGCTGCAGCGATTTTTGGAGAAACGAAGACTTTTCCCTCTCGAGCAGCGCGGATCGTTTCAATCAAGCCTTCCAATGAGTCGTCTTTCAATACATAACCTGTTGCACCGGCTTCCACATAGCGTAATACGTGCTGTTTTTCTTCGGTCAGCCCGAGCGCCAGGACTTTTGTGGAGGGTTTGAATTCCGTGATGGCATTGGTCAGTTTGATCGCGCCCTGATCTGGCAGGCGGGTGCTGACCAGGGCTACATCTACATCTTTTTCCCGAACAACTTGCAGTGCATCGTCTATGTTTGTAACGCAGGCCAGGACATGGATATCCGGTTCCCCTTCCAGTGCTGCTGCAATTACATTCCCCATCAAACGAGTTTCATTCACTAGCAAAAGGTTGATATGGTGTTCGTGTTGTTCGACCATTTTGTTCAGTGGCGTAATTATACGTCAAAGGGTTTTAATCGGAGCAATCGCCAAAGTCGTATTTAGATATATCCAAAATTGTATCTTTTCTCTATATATTGATGCATATTGCAAATAATCCATATATGCTATGTTATGCTCCAAATCTTTCACGGCAAGGAGAAAGCTTATGTCACACACTAAATTACATACCTTGGCTGAGTTGGGTCAATCTGTCTGGTTGGATTATATCGACCGGGAGTTGATCACGTCTGGTGGGCTGCAAACCTATGTATACCGGGGCCTGCGAGGAGTCACCTCCAACCCCGCCATTTTTCACAAAGCGATCAGCGAGGGCAATGAGTACGATGTTCAAATACAACAACTCGCAGAAGCAGGTAAATCGGCAGAGGAGCTCTACGAAGGATTGGCTGTGGAGGACAGCCGGATGGCCGCAGATATATTACGGCCTGTATTCGAAGAAACTGACGGAGCAGACGGCTTTTTCAGCCTGGAAGTGAATCCACATCTCGCGCATGACAGGCAGGGAACGATCAATGAAGCGACTCGTTTATTCGCGACCGTGGATCGGCCAAACATCATGATCAAAGTCCCAGCTACCCCGGAAGGAGTGATGGCATTTCAGGAATTGACAGAAGAAGGCATCAACATCAATGTGACGTTAATGTTTTCTCTGGGGCAATATGATCAGATTGCCGAGGCCTTTATTTCCGCAATGGAAAAACGAGCAGCCAACGTATATAACCTCCAGCAAATTGCTTCAGTGGCATCAATCTTTGTAAGCCGGCTGGATACCAAAGTGGACCCGATGCTGGAGGCATTTAAGACTCCAAAGGCAGACGCGCTCAAGGGCCGGATCGGCATCGCCAATGCGAAAATTGTTTACCAACACTTCAAGGATGCTTTTCTCACCGAGCGCTGGCAGCGATTAGAGGAGAAGGGCGCGCGGTTGCAACGTGTCCTCTACGGTAGCACGGGTACAAAGAATCCAGACTATTCAGATGTAATGTATGTAGAAAATCTGATTGGTCCAAATACTGTGAATACGATTCCGCCGAAAACACTGGAAGCGTTTCTCGATCATGGCGCAGTTGCGCTGACTCTTGAAAGTGACTTGGATGAAGCGCGCGCCCAGTTGAATGACCTGGCAGAATTGGGAATCAATCTTGAAGAGGTGACTCAACAATTACTGGATGAAGGCGTGGATAATTTTGTGAAACCTTATGACGAATTGATCAAAACGCTCACTGAGAAGAAGGAAGCCTTGATCAATGCCTGATCCATCAGAAACTCCTACGGTTGCAGATGAGCGCTTAAGAAAGGAAAATAAATCGAATGACGGACAACAATAGCAAAGATAGAAAAGCAGGCGTGCTCTGGACCGGTGATCTGAAAACAGGCAGTGGATTGATCAGCACGGAGAGTAAAGCACTCTTTGAACTCCCCTATAGCAATGGAACCCGTTTTGAGGACGAAACAGGGGCGAACCCGGAAGAATTAATTGCCGCCGCTCATGCAGCCTGTATCAGTATGGCTGTCGCGGACATGCTCAAACGAAATGGTTACCGGCCTGTACAGACTGAGACCACTGCAACATGCACCATGACCTCAAAAAATGGAAGTCAGGAAATCACAAATATGTATCTGCACGTGCGCGGTGAGGTGCCAGATATCGATGAAGCCACCTTCAACAAAATGGTCATGGAGGCGGATAAGAGCAGCCCTGTTTCGAATCTCTTGCGCGATGGGCTTGAAATTGAAATCACTACTGCCTTGATTTAGTCCTTAACTTGGTACGGCTTCTAAATGGTTCAAAAAATTGATTAATCCAGAGTCATCTTCGTGAAGGATAGAGCTGTGACTCATATATGGCAGAGTAAATTGCGCTAAAATATAAATGTGACTGAAACCAGTATGATTCGCGTCCTCATTGCGGACGACTTTAAACTCCTGCGGGATGTGATCCGTCTGTATTTGGGGCATGCGGAGGATATAAATGTGGTGGACGAAGCACCGGATCTCAATGATGCGTTGGAGCGTGCCACGACATTGCGACCCGACGTAATCATCATGAATGATTACTTACCGCCCACTGATAGCGCGCATGCCACAGCGCGCTTTCGGGACCAGGGATTAACTGCCGCTATTTTGGTCATTTCCATGCATCTCGAGCCTAACTTGATTCAACGTTCATTCCTCAGCGGTGTGAATGGCTTTATGCACAAAGATGAAATAGATGATTATGTGGTAGAGGCCATCCGACGCGTTCATCAGGGTGAACGTTATTTATCTCCAAAGGCCAGAGATGCGTACAGCAATATTCAAGAATAGAAGAGTAGACATATTCTCTCAGCAAAAGGCAACCCTGCTGCAGGCTACTGCGCTTGGGGCCGTTGACTGGGTGCCAGATCGTCCAAGTTTCCTCCTATATAGCAGTCAAGTCTATTCCATAATACGTGTTGCGATCGCCGATGATCATACAGAGCTGCGACTGGCTCTTCGGCTGTTGCTAAGTATTTCCAAAGATATAGAAATCGTCTGTGAGACAAGCAATGGGCAGGAGGCAGTGGATTGCGTTAAGCACCTGCAACCTGACGTGTTGGTGATGGATATCCAAATGCCTGTGTTGGATGGTTTGCACGCCACAAAGCAGGTTGCTGCCTTATCGGTACCCACGCGTGTGATTCTAATGTCCACATATGCAGGAAGTTTTATCTCCAGGCAAGCAGCTGCTGTTGGAGCGCATGGCTTCGTGCCAAAGGACAATATAGCAGAGTGGTTACATCAAGCAATTGAAAAAGTTCATCAAGGGGAAGACTTTTTCATGGAATAGAGTTGATACGCTAATTGATTATCCTTCCACCAACATCCAGGCTGGGTCCTCTATTAGTTGCTTGATATGAACCAAAAACTGAACAGCCTCGCGCCCATCCACAATGCGGTGGTCATAACTAAGCGCCACGTACATCATGGGGCGGATTACAATTTGACCGTTTTGTACGATTGGCCGTTCTTCAATTTTGTGTAAACCCAGAATCCCAACCTGCGGTGGATTCAGAATTGGTGTGCTAAGCAGGGAACCAAATACCCCACCATTTGTGATCGTAAATGTGCCGCCGCGCAAATCCTCAATGGATAATTTGCCTTGATCAGTTTTTGCAACAAAGTCCTTCACCTGTTTTTCAATTTCTGCAAATGAAAGCTGGTCGGCATTGCGTATCACCGGAACGACCAATCCCTCTGATGAGCCGACTGCCATGCCGATATCATAATAATGCTTGAGCACGATATCTTCGCCATCGATCTCAGCATTGATCTGTGGGAACGTTTTTAACGCGCTCACTGCGGCTTTGACAAAAAAGGAAGTGAACCCGAGTTTAATTCCAAAGCGTTTCTGAAACTCTTCATTGCGCCGGCTCCGCAGATCCATGACGGCGCCCATATCAATTTCATTGAACGTGGTCAGCATCGCCGTGTTTTGTTTTGCTTCCAGCAAACGCTGGGCGATGGTGCGGCGCCTGCGTGACATTCGCATCCGTTCTTCGCGTCGCTGCGCCGA
Organism: Anaerolineales bacterium; assembly: GCA_036741855.1. Lineage (GTDB taxonomy): Bacteria > Chloroflexota > Anaerolineae > Anaerolineales > Villigracilaceae > Defluviilinea. The sequence continues at coordinate 3,700 of DAINRK010000035.1, read as the reverse complement.
CGCGGATGGAGATTCACTTGCAGACTCAACAAGCTTCGGTTCTGATATCATCCCTGATGGGGACTCGGCCTGGGGCTGCTTCTCGTTTTCTGTTGGTGTTCCCTGCCCTTGAAGAAATAGCTCCACGTCTGCCTTGGTCACACGACCTTCACTGCCTGTGCCGGATATTTTGCTGATGTCCACATCATTTGCGCGCGCCAGGCGCGATGCTACCGGTGTGACCTGGGGCGCCGTCTGACGCATCTCGCGGCCATCTTTGCCGGATGTGGCTGTTGCTGGTTCCCTTTCTTTTTCTGCCTCTTTCGTTTCTGCAACTGCGGGTTCAGGCTCTGTAGAGGATGGTTTTGGTTCTTCAGCCTTCTCTTCGATCATTCCCAACACATCACCTACCTTAACATCTTTCCCTTCAGGCACCTCGATTTTTTGCAAAACGCCAGATCCCTTCGCGCCCACCTCCAGGTTTACTTTATCGGTCTCCAATTCTACAAGTACATCACCCACATTGACGAAATCACCGGGCTTCTTAAGCCAACGCGAGACGGTAGCCTCCAGCACAGATTCACCCAATTCCGGGACCACAATTTTTATTGCCATATCAACCTCTTTCCTTCACTACACTGGATGTACGTGCCTGCGATTCAGGCTTGAAGGCGTGCTCAATCAATGACTGTTGATTGATGCGATATAGGGTGGAAGAGCCTTCTGCCGGGCTTGAGCTTTCAGGTCTACCCACGTAATGTAACGGCAGGCGATCATCCATCAGTTGGCGCAAGCGAGGGCGAAGGTAATTCCATGCACCCATGTTGAGGGGTTCTTCCTGTACCCAGATTAACCTCTCAAGGGTGGGATAGTCTGCCAGCAATTCCTCCAATTCCTGTTTTGGCAATGGATAAAGCTGTTCAACCCGGGCAATTGCGCTTTCAGAGTGTTCCTTGCGAAGCGGACTGGTCACAAGGTCTACATAGATTCGTCCGCTGCATAAGATCAGGTTTTTTACTGCCGTTTTCTTCCCCGGCAAATTTGCGTCATCGATCACGCGCTGCCAGTTGCCTGTAGTAAATTCATTTGCTGATGAGGCCGTAAGCGGGTGTCTTAATAATCCTTTTGGAGTAAAGACAACCAGCGGCAGAGGATCCGTTTTAAGAAGCAGTGCCTGTCGCCGCAACAAATGAAAATATTGAGCTGCCGTAGACGGATAAGCAATGCGGACATTGATCTCAGCAGCCAGCCCCAGGAACCGTTCGATGCGGGCGCTGGAGTGATCGGGTCCCTGGCCTTCGTTTCCGTGTGGTAACAACAAGACGAGAGAAGGGGTCAATCCCCATTTCGCGCGGCTCGAAAGCAGGAACTCGTCCAGAACCCCTTGCGCGTTATTGATGAAGTCTCCATATTGCGCTTCCCAAATTACCAGCCGCTCAGGTGCCATAATGTTATAGCCAACTTCAAAGCCAATTGCGCCGGCCTCGCTCAATGGACTGTTGAGGACTTCAAATGCAGCAGTAGATTGAGGAATGGTTTGTAATGGGATGTGAGGTTTATTATTTTCAACATCGTAGAAAACTGCATGTCGCTGGCTGAAGGTTCCCCGTGCGCTATCCTGACCTGTCAGCCGGATCGGCGTGCCATCTTCAAGGATCGAAGCGAAAGCTAACTCTTCAGCAGTAGCCCAATCGATCTTTCCATCATCCGATTTATCAAATAATGTCCGCCTTCGTTCAACGGCCCTCACCAGTTTGGGATTCAGGTGAAAGTCCTTGGGGAATTCCATCAGGAATCGATTCAGTTCTTTGAGACGCTTGAGGGTAATAGCGGTCTTGACCTTTTGCGCCGCGCCGCGCGGAGGTGGCTGAGGTACGGGTTCCACCAGAGCCTTTTCTGCGTCCAGTTGATCATTTGCTTCCTGCAATTCCTTTAGATGGGATTGCAG
>DAINRK010000035.1:0-1763 GCA_036741855.1 Anaerolineales bacterium | reverse complement strand
TTTCTAATTTTTCAGCCCATAACTGTCTGATTGGGGGATGCGCGTCGATTTTCTTATACATGACCGGTTGCGTAAAGCGTGGTTCATCTCCCTCGTTGTGTCCATAGCGGCGATAACCAATCAGATTGATAACGAAATCCTTGCGGAATTTTTGTCGGTAGGCAAAGGCTGTGCGAACCGCTTCCATACAGGCATATGGATCATCTGCATTCGCATGGATGACCGGTATTTCAAATCCCTTTGCAAGATCGCTGGCATGAAGACTGCTGCGTGATTCACTTTCGGTGGCTGTAAAGCCCAGTTGATTATTGGCGATAATATGCAGGCAGCCACTGGTTGCATATCCGGCCACATGCGAGAAGTTAAGGGTTTCAGCTACGATTCCCTGTCCCACAAAGGAGGCATCGCCATGGATCACGAGCGGCAAAGATTCGTTCTCAAAATAGCGCGGTGCTCCGGGAGAATCTGTTTTTGTGTTAGCAGCTCTTGCCATGCCTACTACGACCGGGTCGACCTGTTCCAAATGGCTGGGGTTGGGCGGCATGTGGACAAGCATCTCAACATCTTTATCCTGTCCCACCGATTTATATGCGCCCATGTGATATTTAACATCGCCGGTCCAGCCGAGTTCATCCCAGGTTGTGGCGCGGCCCTTTGGGTCGCTAAATTCGGCCAGAATCTGGCTATATGGTTTTTTAAGGATATGAGCCAGGACGTTCAACCGTCCACGATGCGCCATACCCATCAAGACTGCGTGAATTTTTTCGTCGGAGGCAGAGGCGATGATCTCATCCAACATAGGGATGAGCATATCCAGCCCTTCAATTGAGAAGCGGGTCTTTCCGGGATAGATACGATGGAGAAAGAGTTCGAAGGCTTCGATTTGCGTCAATCGTTCTAATAATTGCTTTTCATCCACTGGCTGCTGGGAGGGGCGATAACGGCCGGTCTCGGCAGCTTGATATAACCAATTTCTCTCCTCTGGAATGCGAATGTGACCGTAATCGTATCCGATCGTTCCACAGTAGATGCCGCGTAACGATTCAATGGCATCATAAGCATTCTCATCGACGACTTGTCGGTCGGGCAAATTTAGTATGGCGGCTGGTAAATTGAGCAGATCTTCTTCCTGTAATTTGTGAAACTCAAGAGTCAATAATGGGTCGCTCATAGGGGCAGGCGTGTTGTTGAGGGGATCGAGCTTAGCCGAGAGATAACCGTAAGAGCGAATTGCCCAGGCGAGGTTGACAGCCCCGGTCAACGAGAGCAGGTTCGAGGTAGAAATAGTCGAAGCAGGAAAGGTCGATTCCCTTCCATCAGGTGACCATTCCCTGAAGAGCTTTCGCGTTGCCTCGTCTACAGAATTAGGATCGTTCAGATACCGTTGATGGAGTTCCAGAATATATGCAAGATTTGGGCCGTGAAATTCCTTTTCCAATGCCATGTCACAATTGTCCTCACTGTCTCTCGACATCGAAAAGACAGTAAATTTAATAAAATGATTTCCGCCCGTTCTTTTTTACCACAAATTACTTTGTTTTTCAAAATAATATTAAAGCTTGCGAGAAGTAGCCAATTCTTTCTAAAATGTCGACAAATAGTTAGTTTAAGTAAGAAGGTCTTCACGAATTTTGACAGCCACTCGCGTAATTCGCGCGACTGGCTTGAAGAAACGTGACTTGCCGCACGCATATATAACACGTAAGTTGCTTGCAAAAGCACAGACTTCTGGTAATATAAGTACAACATCACAGTTCGAATCC
>DAINRK010000034.1:0-16576 GCA_036741855.1 Anaerolineales bacterium | reverse complement strand
GCTTTATTATGGGTTTTTGTCGGCTCTCTGATCCAGTCCTTTGTGGTTTTTTTGATGCAGGGCGTCTTGATGAGTCAAATGATGCAGAATTCAGGTTTTGAAAACCAGATGGGTACCGGCCTAGTCGGTGTGCTTTGTGGTGCGCCCGTGTTGGCAGCGATTTCGGTTGTGCTGTTTGCAGCATTTACCGGTGTTGTACAGTGGATCGCCGGGTTGTTTGGCGGCCGAGGGTCCTTTGAGAAACTGGTATATGTTTTGGCTGCCATTACCGTCCCTTTCACACTGATCAGTGCGCTCCTTACGGCATTGGCAGCAATCCCGTTTGTGGGCTTGTGTTTTGGTTTTGTTAGTCTGATTGCGGGATTATACGTTCTCGTGCTGGAAGTAATGGCTGTGAAAGCTGTCAACCAGTTTGACTGGGGAAAGGCCGCCGCTTCGTTGCTCCTGCCATTCTTCGCAATTTTCTGTTGTATTTTTGTAGTTATCTTAGGTCTGGCGAGCCTTCTTGGGCCCCAATTGCAGGACATATTAAATCAGATCAATCCGACTTTTACACCGTGATTGTGGAGCAACTCTTAATCTTAAAATAAAATCTCCCGCTTGCGGGAGATTTTATTTTCCATCAGGAAGTGTCCGATCTGCACCTAAGTAGATGTCCATATCTGCCATCGAATTTGCCTCTGAATAGATCGTGTTTGCTCCACATTCGCCGAGATTAGCATCGATAAGGTTATTCGCGTCATCACCATCCCGGCCTTCCAAAACATAGGTTCCCAGATCAGACATTTCCTGGACAATTTGTTGCGTTTGAGGTGAGTCTATCGGCAACTCCACAAGCTGCTGTGCAAGGGGCAGAAGTTGTTGGGTCCAGTCCTCAAGAGTTTGGATACAGGCCTGAATATTCTCATTACGAGTTCGGATATTCGATGTAGAGTCATCCGCTTCCGCAGCTGATTTTGAACTCAATGCTGTTGCCTGAAAATAGCCCAACCTGTTTCCGGCGGGCAAACTGCCGTAGCCATCTCCAATGTACTGGTCGATTGTTCCATCACCGTCATAGTCCATGTATAAATCACTTGCATCGCCAACGATCAAATTGATGACTTCCTCGGTCCGTTTGCGGAATGTGGGTTCGTCACCATTCTGAAGTGCCTCTACCAACGAGGTCAATTCAGGATCGATCGCAGGATCTCCATTTATCATCAGATCAACATATTGGCCACTGTAGTAATACAAACCTTGAATCGCGGCCTCGCCACCAGGTGTATCCGGAGTAGGGTCAGGTGTGTCTGGATGAGAGACCAACAGTTCCCGAATATATTTTAAAGTATTAGCAGGATACTTTGAAGAATAAAGAATAATTTCTGATGGTTCTGTCACAGGGGTTTCAGTCTCAAGGCTGCCTTGTTCTTCAGTAATGATGATCCGATCGAAGGTTTCGAGGATGTTGTTGCTTCCTGGATCTGCGTAATCCAATAACCCTACACCTGCAGCATTAAAAGAGACTGGCCCTACGCCTTGCGGGTCCGCGCCGGTGTCACTAATGAGCCAACCTTCCAAATGCTTGCCCTCTCCAGGCAGTGAAACACTATCGAGCGAGACTGTAAAACCAGCCATAATAGCACCTGAGTCGTCGTAATGCAATCTGCCCACAGGGATATTTGGATCTGGGGGAGTTGGGGTCGCATTAGTTGCAGTGATGCCTTGACGATTTAAGAAGGCGAGAATAATGAAACCCAGAATCAAGACCGCGGCGAATTCGATACCAATCCGAAGTGCGGAACGCCCAGGGCGGCCTGGTTCAGCAGGTTGGCCTCTTCTACTGGCTTCCGCTGCCTTGCGCGCCATTTCCGCAATGTGTAATGTTCCGGGTGAAATGGTCTGGCCATTGAAAAGTGCCATGAACTCGTTCGCCAAATCGCCCGCAGTCTCATAGCGGAGAGACGGATCTTTGGCGAGGGCCCGGTCAAGTAATGCCTGCAGGTCTTTCGAGATGCCTTTGATAGGTGCGGGGGGGTCATTGATATGTTTCATCAACATACCGAATGTTGTATCTGACTGGAAGGGGACTTCGCCAGCGAGCATCTCATACAACATGATGGCGAATGAGTAGATATCTGTGCGCTTATCCACCTTTTCGCCGCGGGCTTGTTCCGGGCTCATGTACGTTGGTGTGCCACTGACGGAACCAGCAGTCGTATGCATGGTTGAGTCGAGAAGGCGAACCAGGCCGAAGTCCGTGAGGACCGGTTCCACATCCTGAGGAAGGGGCTTATTCAAATCGACAGTATCAGAACGGGAACGCAATAGTACATTTGCAGGTTTTATATCACGATGAACCATACCCTTGGCGTGGGCATAATCCAGCGCGCTTGCCATGGACGTTAAAATATGCCCCACAATTCCAATAGGCAGCCTCTGTTTGTTATCATGCAGGTACTTCAGATAACTGGCGAGGGAAGGACCCGGTATATATTCCATTACCAGACAGGGTGTTTCGTCCTCCACTGTGTAATCGAACATTTGCACGATGTTGGGATGACGTAACTCTTCGACAACTTCCGCTTCCCGCTGAAAGCGAGCAAGTTGATCTGAATCTCGTTCAAGTAAGCCCCTCATTACTTTCACAGCAACTTGCCCAAAAGACTCATGTGTAGCGACGTATACTTCAGCCATGCCCCCCCGAGCTACAAGGTGTTCAATATGAACCTTTCCGAGCGTTTTTCCTGCCCAGTCTGCCATGGAGGAAATTATAACCGAGAATAATTTGACACGAGTATAATCTCCATAACAATTTCGCTGAGGTTAACATGACAAGTTCCTTAGAGATGCAAATTGGATCACTCCTACATAGTCGAAAATGGAAATTGGCACTCGCCGAATCGTGCACCGGAGGATTAGTCGCGAATCGCATCACGGATGTGCCTGGCTCGTCCGAGTATTTTTTGGGTAGCGTTGTAGCTTATGCTTATGAAGCAAAAGTTAATCTCTTGGGTGTTTCCTGGGACACGTTAAATTCAACCGGTGCTGTAAGCAAAGAAACCGTAATTGAAATGGCACGCGGCGCGCGCAAGGTTCTAAACGCCGATGTTGCAGTTTCTGTAAGTGGGATCGCTGGTCCGGGTGGTGGGTCCGATGAGAAACCTGTTGGCACAACGTGGATCGGATTGGCTGTGACTGCCGGCGAATGGGCAAGGGTATTTCAGTTTTCAGGCGATCGATTGCAAAATAAAGATCAGGCTGCCGAGGCCGCATTACAGGTGCTGCTTGATTATCTACAAGATCTCGATATCGAACGCCCTGAATAAGAAAAAAAACCTCCTGCAAATCCTGTCAGGAGGTTTTATTTGATTGAGTAGCTTCTAGGCCTGCGCGAAGGTATCAATCAGCAATTTGAAATTTCCACCAACAGGGTATAGGATCGGGCAGGTGCATCCGCGCTTCTTGTATTCCTCCACTTTGGCTTTTGCCTCGTTGGGCGTCCCTGAGGCAGTGATGCGGTCGACCAGATCATCAGGCACAAGGTGCTTGGCTTTATTGATTTGTTCTTTTGTGGCGGGCCACCCTAGAATGGATTGTATCTCTGTAATTACATTCTGCGAAACGCGGGATGCTTTCGCGATGTGCGGTTGTTGTGCAAGATACTGACAGAGTAATTCTTTAGTGTATTCAATTGCCTGGTCATGATCTTCATCCACTGAGCAGACGATCAATTGTGGACGGTCGAAGTCTTCGAGATTGCGGCCCGATTTTTTCAATCCCTTTTGGAGAAATTCCAACGCGTTGTCGTTGTAATCGGGAGGGACGCAATAATTTAACACAGCGCCATCGGCAATTTCACCTGTCAGTTCCATCATTAGGTCGCCTGTAGCACCAATCATGATCGGAATGTTCCGTGGTTCGCGGCGACCGTGCACAACGTCAAGCTCAATCCCATCCACATGATGAAACTCGCCGTGGAATGTCACCCGCTCCATGTTTAACAAGCGGCGCAGCACTTCAATTGTCTCGCGCATGGCCAACATCGGTTTTTTACGGTCAATGCCAACATTCTTTGCCAACGGGTCCCACCAGGCGCCGATTCCACAGATCACACGATTCGGCGCAAGATCGTCCAAGGTGAGAAACGTGGCAGCCAAGAGGCCGATATTGCGCGTCCAGTTATTAATGACGCCTGACCCAACCTTGATCCTGTTCGTCACCGCCGCATAACCTGCCATAGGGACGATGGCATCACGCACGAGCCGTGATTCAGCCTGCCACACTGCCTCAAAGCCTTTCTCTTCTGCGTATCTCACGTACTCCAGCCCATCGCGTAAATCATGCGAGTCTTGCAGATAAAGTGCAACACGCTGAGTCATGGCGCTCTCCTTGTTGGATCAGAGTGATAATGTGTTTTCGAGGTTTCTAACGATCTCAAGGTCTTCGGGTGAATCCAGGTCCAGGCCAAGTGAGGGCAGGTTTACAATTTCCAGCCTCGCCCCTGCCTTTTTTACCAGATTACAATGACGTTGAAAAGAGTTTTCGCCAAATTGATATTCGATCAAACCTGCTGGCGACATCAGCAGTGCATTGGTGCCTTTCTGATGTCTGTCCGGGGCGATCACAACCACTGGAGGATCATCAGCGCGTTCTACTAACACAAGAGCATCTTCACGCGAGATCAACGGCAGATCAGCTGGTAGCACCAAGACCCCTCTTGTTGCATACACCTGTGCAATAACCGTAGCGCGGTTTAGCGCGGTATTCAAATCGGGCTGGCCATCTTCACGGACGGTTCGCGCGCCGTAATTACGGGCAATGGTCAATACTTGAGGGTCGCGGCTGATGACCAGTACCTCTTCCATTTCCTTCAAAGTCGTAAGTGTTTCCAGTGTATGTTGTAATAGTGTACGATTCAGATCCGCTCGCTCATCTTCGGTCAAAATTCCAGCCAAACGAGATTTACCGCGTCTTAATGGTTTTACAGGAACAATTGCCCAGAGTGTCATAAGTCACTTCCGATGAATTTCAACAAATCAGTTGCCAATCGTTTTCTATCTTCATGACTTTTCATCAACGTGTTTGTTACATACGTTCTCATACTTAAACCCTTAACGCTTTCATTAAGTTGCTCGTCAATGTGATCAAGCACAAAATCCGTCACCAGCCCTTGATAATGTTTTGCTACAGCAAGGGCTGAGGGTTCAATCCCCAGTTCGCGATACATCTTTGCGGCGGGTCCTTTGACAGCTTGCCCGCCGATGATGGGAGAGACGGCAACGGACCTCACCCCCGACCTCTCTCCTGAAAGAAGAGGGGAGAGCACGCGTAGGATCGGGTCAATGCTCACCCATGGATTTGATGGGCAGATAATCACGGCATCGGCGGCCTGGATCGCCTCATGCGCCCCGCGAACGGGTTCCGCTTGTTCGACTCCGTCAAACCAAAATCCTTTTACGCGCGGCTCACATCTTCGATGCACAAAATACTCCTGAAAAGCCAATTCGCCTTCCTCTGTTTCCACAAATGTTCTCACCGGTTTGTCTGACATCGGCAGAACTGTATGTTGAATTCCCCACGCTTTGCAAAAGTCTCTGGTGATCTGGCTTAATGAATATCCCTCTTCCAATCGGCGAGTTCTCTCAAGATGCGTACCCAAATCTTTATCTCCCAGCTTGAACCAATCCAAGCCGCCGAGTTTCGATGAGTTTTCAATCGCATTCCATGTTTCGTTTGCTCGCCCCCAGCCTGTTTCTGGGTTAGCAATCCCTGCTAGTGTGTAACAGACAGTATCCAGATCGGGACAAATGTACAAGCCATAATGCTCGAAATCATCGCCTGTGTTGACGATGACAGTCAAATCTTCTGGTGGAAGAACTTGAGCCAGTCCGTGCGCGAGTTTCGCGCCACCGACTCCACCTGCGAGTGCGACGATTTTCAATTTGTTTCAGCTCCAGCCGCCGTCCCCTGCGGTGTTAGTCATTAATCAAATCACTCGAATTCATTTGACCATTCTGGAGGACCAAAATTTTTTATTGTCCATACAGTTGATGAATGATTATGATTTAGTGTGCTGGTGAGGATATTTCTAAAAACCTCATTCGCATTTATCAGGGCTGTTTCCAATGATGATTTTATGTCTATATCTGACTTCTCTGCAGCGTATTTTAGAATCACCAAAGAGACAATAATGTCTCGGAAGTCATCTTTTTTTGATACAAGGTCTGCAATGGCCAATCCTACGTTTATCATCCTATCCTTGTTAGACAAATCTAATAATTTTGCAGTTCGCCGTATGAACAAAACCAATTGCCAAGTCCATTCGGGTTTTCTTTCAAAAAATTTTTCAATGATTAATCTTTGACCTGCATCTGCTACCTCATATAACTCGGCTAGTTCCATAAACAAGATGTCAAGGGGATTTTCAATCAAATCCTCCCATACTTGATTGCTATATTGTTTTTTGTTAGACAGAAAATCATTTTGCCAGCTCTGGAATTTGATTTGAAAGTCATGTTCATTCATCATGCCTCTTCAAAATGAATTGTAATTTCATGAATAGGTTTTCTTTCTCTTATATCTGGAATGACTTGAGGATAGCCGACAAAAAACATGCCCTGTGGTTCCCACGATTCGGATAAGTTCAATGTCCTTTGAATAGTCTCTTGCGCGAAGAGGGGCCAGCATGCCCAGACTCCACCTAAGCCTTCTGCGTGCACGGCAAGAAGTAACTGCAATCCTGCTGCGGCGACAGATTGAACTGCCATCATGTATTCAGCTTTGTTACGGTTATCGTCTGGGTAAGAGTCCATTTCGCTTATGTCGAGGCAGAGCAAAATGGCAACAGGCGCGGAGGTGATCCGTTCTTTAGAACGTTTGATTTGCCCTTGAATTTTTTCGGAAGGGAGACCATCACGAGTCAAGTCGCGTTCAAAATCCTGAGCCATTGCCTGTGCAAGCCGCGTCTTGGCGGATGAATCCCTCACTACGATGAATCGCCAGGGCTGGCGGTGATGAGCGGAGGGGGCGTAGGTTGCAGTAGTGAGGATATTCTCTATAACGGAGTCAGGCACAGGGTCAGGTTTGAAGCGGCGGATCGAACGGCGAGTCCGCAAAAAACTGTGCAAATCAATTGTGTTCGTCAAAATGAGTTGGCTTGATTTTGAAGATGATCCGTTTTTGGGTTTCTCGATAGGTCCAGGGTTCGTTGTCGTACTTGAGCGAGAGTTTATTGATGTGCTCATCTGCACCTTCTGTTGTGTAACCAACAACTTCGCCGCGAACGCCCAGATAACGGTAGTCGTCATCTGGGTCTTGAATTGTCATCGCGACTCTTGGGCGAACTCTCATATTGCGGTCCTTCACGCGTCCTTCATTTGTATTGATCAGGATGTGTTCGCCGTCTATGTCGAACCAAACCGGCGTGACCTGGGGCGAGCCATCAGGCATGATCGTTGCAAGAAAAAGCAGCGCTTTTGAGTTGTCATCAAGAAGATCGAGAAATTGCTCTGGGAAGTTCATGAATCCACCGTGGGGTTCGGGATAAAGAGGACATGCATTTCGCGATGAAAGCTTCGAATAACTTCAACATCATCTTTTGTGCATCCGATCAGAAGTTTGATTTCTGCATCTCTTTTTAGTGTATCAAATGTGCATAAGATTCCTGTTAGTAATTCACCGACTTCAACATGCGCGGTTTTTTTAAGTGAACCAATCCATACATCAATTCCACCTCCATCACTCGCAGTTGTGTTGTCAAGATAACCATAATCAAATGGGTAGATGAGCTCAGGGTAACGTGGATGTAAACTGCCTTTGGGCCGATCTATGATTATTGAATTGGTAATCACCAGATGATGCATTTCCTGCCAGAAGGAGATATTAGCAGACATGGATCAGCGAAATAAGTCCTGCTCTTTTGGTCTAATCAACTCATTTAACGAACTCTCGCGAAGCGGATAAGGGAACCCTCGCACATGGACAACGGGTGTGCCTTCGGCGGCTTGTCCCATAACGAGTGATGCGGCTGCGGCGAGTTCATCTGCTGCGCCAACTTGTGTGACCTGCAACTTATGACCGAAGAGGTCTGGCTTGCCGCGCAAATCTTCCAGACCTGGGAGGCCTGCGATTCCGATTGCAACTCCAACTGTACCATTACGCCACGCGCGCCCATGGGAGTCGATGATCAGAATGCCGATTTGTTTGCCTGTCTGTTCTTCGATCTGTGTACGCAAGTTTTGGGCAGATTGATCCGGGTTTTCAGGAAGCAACAGAACATATTCCTCCCTCTCCCCTACGCCTTCTGCAGCCTCACCCTGAAACAGAGAGGGATTCACATTGGAATGATCAATCCCCGCATTTGCGCAAATGAAACCAAGCTTATGTTCGACGATGATCACACCGACGCGCGTCCGTAACACGTCCGTGCTTTCCTGGAGTATTAATTCAACGAGGCGCGGGTCTTTTTCCGTTCGTTTCGCCAGTTCACGCGCGCGCTGTGATGGCATGACCGTGCTAAGATTAACAGCGCGTCCTTCAGCTTTCGAAACGATCTTTTGCGCGCAAACCAGTATATCGTTATCTTGAAGTGAAATGTTATTTTCTCCGAGAGCTTTAAGAATAATATCCGCCAAGTTGTCGTCTCGGCGGATGAACGGAATCCCAATCAAAGGAGTAAGAATGAGGGACATTCAGGAGAAAAGTAATTTGTACTACGGATTACGATTTTTTATGAACCCCAGTGATCCTTAGGCCAGCATGGGTTGAACCATATCTCTTATTGATATTGATCAACACACTTGAAAGGCCCTCCACAACGACCGAGTTTTCTATAGGCCCAGCATCCCAGCCTGTGAGCCCGGCAGCTTCGACGAGAGTTAGTGTTTCGTCGCGTGCCTGCTTACTGGTACCGGTAACGAGCACATCTGAGTTGATATCGTCTTCATCAAAAAGAAGTTCATGTGAGATACTCTGGAATGCGGCAGTGACCTGCACATCATCTCCTAAAATTTCCTTTGCTTCCTGCGCGGCAGAACCAGCGGCTGGCATTTGCACCTTCGTCAATTTTGGCGGCACCAGGGGAACAGTCACGTCGATGAGCAATTTGCCTTTGAGTACATCTTTGATACTCTCAAGCGTTTCCCGGTGAGCTGAATACGGCACTGTAACGACAACAATATCAGCCTGTTGCGCGGCTTCAAGGTTGGTTGTTCCAACTAATGAGGAAGAGCCTTCCAATAATTCCATGATTTCGGATGCAGCAGTCACAGCTCTTTCTGGGGAGCGGGACCCGATCAAGACCTGATAGCCTGCTTTTGCCCAACGATAGGCAAGTCCCTTGCCTTCCTTGCCAGTCCCACCAAGAACTGCAATCGTTAACAACAATGATTCACCGGTCATTAAATTCTCCTATAAGACTTTTGCTATTTCGCTTTGATATCTTTCCCAAACTTTGGGCGCGATCTCGCGCGCCTTGGCCGAGATTTCCTTTTCGTCCAGCGTCAGCAACTCACGATCCTTCATCAAAATTTTCCCTGCGACGATGGTAGTCGTGACCATGCTTTGTTGAAAACCAAAGATAATATGCCACGGCAGATTGCCTGCCGTCAATGGTGTATTCGGATGATAATCAACAAAAATAAGATCGGCGTACGCGCCAGGGACGAGTTGCCCAATGGTTGCGGTTGGGAAAAAGACATTTGCAAGACCAGCATTGTTGTAGATTGCCATCTGTGTTACATCATATCCACCCATGCGGCGCGGGTCTCGATGATGGGCTTTGTGAAGGAGATAGGCAGCTTTCCACTCCTCCCACATGGCATTGGAAAAACCATCGTTTCCTAAACAGACCTTGATACCTGCCCGCAACATTGATTCAATTTGTGCTACGCCGACGCCATTATTCATGTTCGAACGTGGTTGATGCGAGAGCCACGTTCCTGTATCGGCAAGGATCTGCATTTCGCGCGCATCGAAATGGACTCCATGAGCCGTGATGGTTTTCGGTCCCAGTATGCTATGCTTTTGCAGACGATCGATCACGCGCATTCCGGATTTGCTCAAGCTGTCGTATTCATCGGACTCGTGCTCAGCCGTGTGGATGTGAAATCCAACACCGTCTGGCGCCGCTTGGCGGCACAAATCCAAAGATGAGTCTGAAAGCGTGAGTCCAGCATGCAGTCCAAAGGTCCCCGCGAGAAGCGGACCTTTACTCTTCTTGATGAACCGGATGTTTTCGTTAATCCCGGCTTTCATTTTGGATTCGCCGTCGCGGTCTGTCACTTCGTAGCAAAGAACAGCGCGTAATCCTGCCTGCTCAACTGCTTCTCCGATGATGTCCAGAGAGCCATCGATTGCATTAGGTGAGGCATGATGATCGATAAGAGTCGTTGTGCCGTATCGGATTGCATCGACCAGACAGGGGAGTACCGAATATCGGATGCTGTCCGCGTCCAGCGATCGGTCAAGTGGCCACCACAACCTTTGGAGAATCTCAGGGAAATCTTTCGGCGCCGTACCAGGGATCGCCATCCCACGCGCATATGCACCATAGAAATGGGTATGTGCGCAGATATTGCCAGGCATCACATATTGACCGCGCGCATCCATTGTTTCATCGTGAGGATAACGTGAACGTAGTTCGTTTGTTGGGCCTAATTCATTGATGCGATCATCCTTGATCAGAATCGCATAGTCCGCGACGACGCGATTTGCAGCAGGCTCCCATGTGATCAGCGTGGCGTTCGTGATAAGCATTTCAGCCTAACCCAAATTGATTGGGGTGAGGAAGTTTGAGTCCGTTTGAGCCAATTTCCTCGATGGCGTAGAATGCGGCCTCACGCACTTCGGCATCTTCTCCATACATTGCATTATATAATGCACCAATGATTCCCTCGTTTGCCACGCGCTTGAGGTATGGAAGCGCAGCGAGACGTTCCTCTGTCTGACCAGATTTGAACGCGCTTAGCAATATGTCGGTCGCGGGTCCGCCTCGTGGGATACCTACGCCTTGCTTCCCTGCGAACTCAATCAACCATGGAGATTCAGATGGCGTCGTAAGTTTCTGCGGTACACGTGGATCGATGTTTTCCATTTGCTCAAGATATTGGTTGGCGAGGTTACGAACTGCCCACTGGTCATCCTGCACCTGCATAGTCTGCAGAGTCTCAACAGCCCAAGGCTGATCAATGCGTGCAAGCCCGTGCACCACCGCGCGGCGCAACATTATATCTGCCAATGTAGAACCTTCCTTCAGCATGGAATGTCCTTCTGCTGGGTCATTTGCTAATGCTTCCGCAGCGGCCCGCCTGAGCTCCTCATCACCCTGTAAGAGGGCGCGTGCAACACCCTCAAGCGATTTTTCTGTGCCAATCGCAACCAGCGCGAGACAGGTTGCTCGCCTTACCATCCCCGAAGGTGCCTGCATCACTTCTTCCAATGCATCTATTGCTTTACTGTCTCTTATTGCTCCACTGCCTAAGGCAGCTAACGGTATTAATTCAAAGGATCTTGAACTTAATAACTGACGAAATAAAGTCGCTGCACCCGGGTCACCACTCATCACGAATGCTGCCATGGCCTGTCCACGCAAGCCAATGGGCTGGCCTTCGGCTTGCAAGATAGTCAACAAGCTTTGGAAGACCTTTGAGCGCCAAACGGCTTCTCTGGGTGCATCTCGAAGCCAATGTGCCACTGCAAAGACCTGATTATGAAGAGGAAGTTCAGATTCTTTTAGCAGGATATCTGCAACCGCCGATGCATCTCCACGCGCTGCAAGATAGCGCAAAGATAAAGTCTTTCCATCCCAATCCGGTTGAGCGAGCAGGGTGGTGTCCGCATCGTTATCACCGATGGCCTGGCCGGCCAGATATCCATTTAATACAGGGTGTAAAAATCGCATTTTGTTATTTGAATGCGACAGGAGCAATCCACTATCGACCATTTTACTGAGCAAGCCATGACTGGGAACTGCATCACCTGCTTTGGATTTTTTGATTCGTATCTTCTGGGATTCAGTCAGTGGAATCGATTTGCCTTCTGCAGTTTCAGTGACTGATTGTGCATCATCGAATGGTTTATCTTCTACAATATCATACTGCTTCACCCATCCACGTGCAGTGCGCGGCTCGAAGATGGGCTGCGCGGTAAGTACAACTTGCATCGCCAATAGTTCCAATGCAGCAACCGGCGTTCCGGTTGGTGCAACCCGACGTACATGTGTTGCGATGGCGTCCATGACACGCGGACCCAAACTATCCCCCGCGTACGCCCCCCAAACTTTAAGGGTAAGCTCAAAAGGAGTTAGTCCGTGATTGTCGGTCCTCAACCAGGTGTTGAGCAGAATCGGATCTACTTGCTCAGGCCCTGGTTGGGTCGAGGCCTCTGATGAAACAGTTCTTGACCATAGTTCACCCCATTGCTGAATGAAGCGTGACATTCTGGTCGGACCCCATCCGATCAGGGAAAGCGGATTAAACCCGATTCCGATCAGACCACTGAGTTGATGCACACATCCCGTCGTAACAATACGTACCTTTGGATAGGCCTGCATCAATGCCTTGAACCATTCGACAACATTATGCTGTCCCTGAGGGTCAAGTTCATCGAATCCATCAATCAATAACAATGCCTGACCATTCTTAAAACTTCCTTCGATAAACGCGGGCAGTCTCCTCAGATCAAATACAGGAGCTCGTTCACTTGCAGCATTTATGATGATATTGACTGGATCTCTGGATGAGTCGAGGGGAAGTTGCAGGTCCGCTACATGATACAGATATGGAACTGCTTCTGCTGCTGCTTTAGGTTCCAGCCTGACCTGGAGGTTGGCTGCCAGTGACGCCAGATGAGCAAGTGCGACCGTTTTTCCTGCTCCCGCGGCGCCAACTATTACAATGTTTGCACCACCTGAAATTGCTTCGGTAACGCCTAGTGTTGGCGCGCGGTAAATTGCGGCAAGTTCAGGCCAGGCAGGCATATATGGCAGTGTTTGTGAAATGATATCTTCCGGTATGCCAATCACGCCAGGTTCAACACGCGCAGGTGGGGCAATCAGGCGTGGCTCCTGCAATATTTCATCCAGTGAAAACAGCGATGCTGCAAGGTGCATACCCTGTGCGCGGCGCAGCGTGAGGCGTCGATGATTATCCTCCAAACCGCTCGTGCGGCGGGTCTGGGCAACCTGCCTTTGCTCCTTCCAGCCCTCGCGCATTTGCTGAAGCAGTGGACGCGCCCGACCAATCAGCCATGTAAATACGATGCCGACAGCAAATCCGATCGCAAACGAAATTGGATCCAGAAAACTCATGGATATCTAATTCGCGTACAATATCCGCCCGCAGGATGGGCAGTGGAACAATTGACTTGTTGAACGCGCATTTTGTTGTTGCGATGGTGTAAGAGTCGTGCCACACGCAGCGCACGCCGCATCACTGATCGTCGTCACTGCGATGCCGCGTCTTCGTTGACGCAGTTGATCATATACACTCATCTTCTGTTGTGCAAGATCCTTGATTACAGCCTGACGTTCGGTATTTAGTCTTTCAAGGTTCTTACGAAGCAACTCGCTTTCCTGGGTCAGATCTCGATTCTGGTCGTTCAAATTGGAGTGTACATGCTCAAGATGTACTTTTGCCACATGGGATTCTTTTTCTGAGTTCTCCGCAACGAGCATGGCTTCCAATTCGCGTTCTTCCAACGTCTCAAGATAGCGTTTTAACGAAGCGACATCTTTCTGCAAGTCCTGTAATTCCTTGGGGTTGTGGACGCGCCCACCATAAAGGCTGGCTTCTGTTTGTTCGATCTTGATGCGTTGCTTTTCAACCTCTGCTTCGCTCCGCTTCAACGCGCTTTCCGCCTCGTTGTAGTTCTTATCTGCAGTTGCCAATTCCCGCGTCGCAGTCTGAAGTTCGATGTCATTCTCGAGGCTTTCACGAATTACCTTTAGACGCGCCTGAATCTGATCAATCTGGCTATCCACCTGTTGAAGACGATAGAGTCCAAGCGCTGCGCTCATGCCTCGATTATATACGAACTCCCTTATTGAGTGGGTATGTTATAAAAATTGTAGACCGCTTGGGACATCTGTGCAAATAGATTGGAAACCGGCTCCCAAATCGTTTGTACAGGATGATAGGCGTAGATCACTAACACGTAGTTTCCACCTGGTGTGTACACGATCGCTGCGTCGCTGATATTCTGAATCACGCCTGAGCTTGGCTCTGTGATCCAGCCATGTTTGTGTGCCACTTGAGTCCCTTCAGGAACACCTGCTTCGATCAAAACTCCAATTTTGTCCGCTGCTAAAAAGCTGATCATCTGCTGACAGATCTGGGTGTTGATCTTATCGGGGAAGGCCGCAACCAATGCGCCGCCTCCGGAGGTCGCACATTGATAAATATCCGCAAGCAGCATACCTGCATCAGACGGCGTAGTCTGGTTAAATGAATCCGGGTCGGTGGAGACATCAGTGCGTTGGTTTGCAGGTGTACTGATTCTTTCCAAAAGTGGACATGGAAATTCCGGGTTGCAGAAGAAGCCTGCCAGGAAGGTGTTCTCAAGCCCAATGGTCCGCATATTCTCTGTAACAATAAGCGGACCGCGGTTCGGATCCAACTCGTTTAATAGGACGTCCGCAAGTGCATTTTCAGAAGTTTGCATGGCGCTTCGAATCAATTCCATGGCGTCGGTATTGATTGCTGGCGGACCATACTTGATGAAGTATGAGACCATGATTGGAATTTTGATCGTACTCGATGCTGTGAACGCGACGTCCGGGTTAACCGAAATCGGCTCACCGTGGTTTAACGCAAAGTGAATTTCTTGTCCTGTTTGCAAGTCGAGCAGGTAAACGCCCATTACGCCATCATAATTTGCCAGAGAAATATTTTGCTTCAGCAGTATTTCGAGATTTTGTATAGTGGGGCGTGCTGCCGCACTGCGCTCGAAGGAGAGCACAACGGTCCGGGCTGAGGGAGAACGAAGCGTATCTTCGATGAGTCGGACCGCCCGCTCAATATCCAGCACTCGGCCTGACGAGCCTGGTGAGAAGGTTGTACTTCCTGGGATCGGTTGGGCCGGCGTCGGCGGCTCGTCATAGCGCGCCGCAATTTCATTTTGAAGGTAAGACGTGAGTCGCTCCTCTTCGATGGTAGCACTCAGCGGAACTTCGATAGGTTGAGGATCGCGATTCCATAGATAGTTCCAAAATCCCCCCCAGAATGAATTTCCAGTCCGCTCGAGGTCTGCCGCTGCGATCATTGAGTCCAATTCCAGTTCAAAGCCAACCACTGAAGGGTCAATATGAATACTGGCTTCACCGTATTGCACTTCGATCGGGGATGAATAGACTTGCAGTACTCTTTGCGACGCGATTTGCGGATTCACCCCGCCAACAGACACACCTGCGATCTTCATCCCTCGTGGATAGTTATTTCGCTGGCGGCTATAGCTGATAAGGGATATGACAACCAGAACGAGCGCAAGAGATAACAAGGCGATGGATGCCCCGCGTAATAGGGGAATGGAACGTCGATTTCTCACACTTCCTCCGGGCAATAGCAGGCCGCGTACATTATCTCAGACAAACCTACTAAACCAGGCGCTGATTTCGGCCGCTTAGTACTTGAAACGGGCGGCAAAAAGTATAACATACTCATTTTTAACCTTTGTGCTAGAATAACTCAAAATCCTGCGCAGTTGGTCTCGCAGGGAAAAATCTATATGCAGGACGGGACGATGCTCCGCTCATTCCTTATCTCTCTTTCGAAGGCTCCTTGGGCGCAGAAGCTGATTACGAGTTGGAGTTTTTCATGGCGCGCAGCATCCAGGTTTGTAGCAGGGGAGAAAACCGCAGATGTAATTCGAGCGGTCGGGGAATTGAACGAAAAGGGCATCAATGCCACGGTAAACCATCTTGGGGAAAGTATTATCACTGCTGAAGAAGCCGAAAAGGCAACCGATGAAATTCTTCATGTTTTAAACGAAATAGATAAGGCAGGCGTTAAATCGAACATATCCATTAAGCTGACACAGATTGGTATTGGTCTGGATGAAAACATCTGCCGTCAAAATCTAGTGCAAATCCTCGAACAGGTAAAAAAGTGTCGGAATTTTTTGCGCGTGGATATGGAAGATACACCATACACCGATATCACAATTTCGTTGTATCAATCGATGCTGGAGAGGGGTTTTGACCAGAATCATGTAGGATTGGTCGTGCAGGCTTATCTTTTTCGTGCAGAGGAAGATACACGCAAATTGCTTGAGGAAGGGACGCGTATCCGGCTCGTTAAAGGTGCTTATAACGAACCGCCAGACAAGGCTTATCCGAAGAAGGCCGATACCGATGCGAACTATGACTTGTTGACCAAGATCATGATAGATGCGTCGCTTAAGATGGATGGAAATAGTATCAGCGCCGATGGGAAAATTCCACCGATCGCAGCCATCGCCTCTCATGATGAAAATCGAATTGCCTTTGCAAAACAATACGCTGAGAAAGTGGGTCTCCCGAAAAACGCAATCGAGTTTCAAATGCTATATGGAATTCGCCGCGATTTGCAGGACCAGTTGGCCAAAGAGGGATATCCAGTAC